>NZ_MRBY01000064.1 GCF_001904615.1 [Limnothrix rosea] IAM M-220 | reverse complement strand
GTGCATGGATGGCACCCCAAGACCAAATTCACGAAAAATTTGTATTCCCTGAGGAGGCTCTTCCCCGTGGTAACGCTCTCTAATGCCCCTATTTCAGGCGGTCGCGACCTTGAATCCACTGGCTTTGCTTGGTGGTCTGGTAATGCCCGTTTGATCAATCTTTCAGGTAAGCTTCTTGGTGCTCACGTAGCCCATGCTGGTCTTATCGTTTTCTGGACTGGTGCGATGACTCTTTTTGAGGTCGCTCACTTTGTTGCAGAGAAGCCTATGCACGAGCAAGGCTTTATTTTGATGCCTCACCTTGCAACCTTAGGTTGGGGTGTTGGTCCTGGTGGTGAAGTTATTAGTACTTTCCCCTACTTCGTTGTTGGTGTTTTACACCTTATCTCCTCTGCTGTTCTTGGTCTCGGTGGTATTTACCACGCGGTTCGTGGCCCTGAAACCCTTGAGGAGTATTCCAGCTTCTTTGGTTATGACTGGAAAGACAAAAACCAAATGACTAACATCATTGGTTATCACCTCATCCTTCTTGGTTGTGGCGCTTTGCTTCTTGTTTTTAAGGCAATGTTCTTTGGTGGTGTGTACGATACTTGGGCACCCGGTGGCGGTGACGTGCGTATCATCTCCAACCCAACTCTTAATCCCGGTGTGATCTTTGGCTACTTGTTCAAGGCTCCTGCTGGTGGTGAAGGCTGGATTATTGGTGTGAACAACATGGAAGATATTATTGGTGGTCACATTTATGTGGGTCTCATCTGTATCTTCGGTGGTATTTGGCACATCCTCACTAAACCTTTCGGTTGGGCACGTCGTGCACTTGTTTGGTCTGGTGAAGCATACCTTTCTTACAGTCTTGGTGCTTTGTCTTTGATGGCATTCATTGCGACTTGTTTTGTTTGGTTTAACAATACTGCTTACCCCAGTGAATTCTATGGTCCTACTAACGCTGAAGCTTCTCAGTCTCAGGCGTTAATCTTCCTCGCTCGTGACCAATCCATGGGTGCGAATGTTGGTTCTGCTCAAGGTCCTACTGGTCTTGGTAAGTACCTCATGCGATCGCCTACTGGTGAGATTATTCTCGGTGGTGAGACAATGCGTTTTTGGGATTTCCGTGGTCCTTGGCTTGAGCCCCTCCGTGGTCCTAATGGTCTTGACCTCGACAAAATTCGTAATGATATTCAGCCTTGGCAACTGCGCCGTGCGGCTGAGTACATGACCCATGCTCCTAATGCTTCCATCAACTCTGTTGGCGGTATTATCACTGAGCCTAACTCCTTTAACTTTGTGAACCTTCGTCAGTGGTTGGCTGCTTCTCACTTCGTTCTCTCTTTCTTCTTCCTCGTTGGTCACCTCTGGCATGCTGGTCGTGCTCGTGCGGCTGAAGCTGGATTTGAGAAAGGTATCGACCGTGAGACTGAGCCAGTATTGGCAATGGACGAACTTGACTAATCATCTGTTGATTTTCAGTTTGTAATGCATCGCTAAAAACTTAAAAGACCCCTGACATAATGATGAGTTGGGGGTCTTTTTAATGCTGTTTTATTTAAATTGTTCTATCAAGTCATTAGTAATAGGCTCGAAACATTGCTTGGGTTCCTTGCTCTAAGGCATCAGCAAGTTGGGCTGTGTTTTTGAACTGTTGGGTGGCTAGCTCAAATCCGGGTAAGGCTGGAAAGTTGTCTAGGGTTTCCTGCACAAGGCGCAAATCTTTGAGGATGTGTTTGATCATAAAGCCGGGTCGAAAGTCTGCCATTGTGATTTTGCGCCCAAGGTTGGCGATCGCCCATGAACCAGCGGCTCCAGTTTGGCAAACTTCGATCATCAAATTTGGATCAATACCTTGATATTCAGCGAGCTTGATAGCTTCGCATAAGGCAACCATATGGACAGCACATAAAACTTGGTTACACATTTTGACGGCTTGACCGCTACCTGTCTCACCGCAATAGTAAATATTTTTGCCCATTGCTTCGAAATAGGGCATGGCTTCCTCAAAATCTTGGCGATCGCCGCCCACCATAATTGTGAGAGTGCCGTTTTCAGCGCCAATATCGCCACCACTAATCGGAGCATCAAGAAATCGTAGATGCTTTGCTTTGAGTTTTTCTGCAATGTCCCTTGCCGTGGGAGAGCCAATCGTACTGAAGTCGATGATTAAAGCCTGTGGCTTAGCACAGTGAATGGCTCCTTTTATACCCAATAGAACCTCTTTGACATCAGGAACATCACTCACACAAATAAAGATATAATCTGCATCTTCAACGGCAGCAGCAATAGAATCTTTAACCGTGCCATTTGAATCTCGAATTCGCTGCAAATTAGGACTTGAGCTAGATCGATTCCAGACAGTTACAGGAAAACCTGCCTGCATTAGGTTTAAAGACATCGGCGTTCCCATAACACCCATGCCAAGAAATGCAATTTTTTTAGTCATAGATTTGTTTAAGGCTCTAACTTAATGTCGTCGGTGTAGATATCCGTAGTTCTAGAAAAGTCGGAAGAATCTAGACTGTCTGGGAGTTCAATCATTTCATTATCTGCTGCTTGATCAGAAGTCTCTGCGACAGTTGGCTCAGCCTCTGCTGCATCTAATTCAACTTCAGATTCATCCTTCTCTGTAAGTTCTTCGGGAGCCTCGAAGCTATCGATGTTAGGGTCAATAGTTTCCTCAATTTCGACCTGAATATCATCTAAAATTTCTTCGATTTCAGCTTCAATAGTTTCGTCTTTGAGCTCGTTTATTTTCCCATCACCCTCCAATGACTCAGTTGGGGCGATCGCCGGATTTACTTCCGTATCATCTTTTGCCTCAGACTCAACCTCTACCTGATCTTGAAGGATTTCCGTTTCAGAATTAGGCTCTTTAAACTCAATGATTTCTGGTGTCGGCTCATTAATCAATTCAGGCAGCGCAGTTTCAGGCTTAAGAATTTCTACTTCTACTTCTGGCGGCAACTCCTTCGTCGAAACAAGTTTCTTCGCTGTACGTAGGGAGAGCTTATTTTGCACCAGTTTGGCGAGCGTATCATTTAGCTTCGGATCGTAGTCAATGACTCTAACTGGATTATTGAAAACATTTTCCACTAGCTCCCCTTGATCATTAATAAATTCAAGCTTGAGCCAGTTTTCCCCCTTCTTGAATCCTTTGAGATAGATCGGCTGCCAATTATCGAGAATAAACGTTTCCCCATTCACCGTTACACGAATACGCCAATCTGCGACGTTATCCTCTTGGGTTTCATTGGCGACAAAATGCAGCGGGGCGTTAGTTAGGTAAAAGTCCAACATAATCGGCTCAGCACCATAGGTTCCTTGGGGACGGCTGTAGGTTAAAAGTGGCTGGGAAAAATCTGGTAGGCGTGAATTATTTTCCGTAAAGATGCTGAACATTGTCTCCGCGTAAGCACCTTCATTTTTGAAACTTTCGTGCCAAGGCCGCGAGGCAAAAACACGCAGCAAATGACTTCCCGGTGTGAGATCTTCAAGAATAATAGGCTCACTAACGTCATACACCGCTCTATAGGGCTGATCATCAATGAATAGGTGCAGATGGGGACCCATACCTAAATCAGGGTCTTTAAAAAGTGGCAGGTCGTTCACCTCTAGTTTCACAGAGACATTGCTGCTAGTGAGCAATTCATTAGGTTGAGGGCTAATGATCTTTACTTGGGGTTGATACTGAGTTAGTTCTTCCCGCAGTTGAGTAATTAAGCTCGGAGTTGCGACTTCTGTAAGCTGTTCCGTAACGACGGGCTCAGAAGGATTATTAAACTGTGGTGCAGTGGAAAGTGTTTGGCGATCGCCGCAGCTTGATAGCCCTAAAAACATTACAAAAGCAATAACACCACGAAATAATAACCGTGCTGTAGCTTGAAAATTCCGAATAAATTCCACCGCGACTTTGCCTCCGCTGCAAGTAGAAGATCCTACAATTCAAAACTATAACGGGGATACCCCTTAATGTCATAACTTCTCCTAAATTCTGAAGCAGTAACCCCCCGGATTCCCCCACAATGTTTTGACGAACTGTACCTATGTGAGTGCAAAAACATAGTTAAAAAGCAATGGTAAATATTGCCCCTAAAAGAATCCGCCCCAGAACATCACAGAACATCACAGAACGTTTCTTTTTGTTAAGAAAAAAACGGTAATTCTCAGTCAAGAGCAGGAGAAACCAGCAATTTAAGCCCTTGCTGGCAGTATCTTTCAGAGATTTTTAAATATTGTTAATTCGAATCAACCCACATAGAAACAAAGCTCTATGATTTACAGCAATGCTTTTCTTCAACATGATGGAAAGTGTTTCAAAATCACTGGAAACCTTGCAAGCTGATGATTCGCCCACAGCTTATCTATTTAAATCACTTTGTTTTAGATAGAACCTTTATTAAGTCGATTGTCTAGAGAGGAGAATCCTCATGGCAGTAAAGGTTGATAAGGATCCGGTACCAACTTCTTTTGAGAAGTGGGGCAAGCCGGGTCACTTTGACCGAACTCTGGCACGGGGTCCAAAAACCACCACCTGGATTTGGAACCTCCATGCCGATGCACATGATTTCGATAGCCAAACAAGTGATCTCGAAGATATTTCGCGCAAAATCTTCAGCGCGCACTTCGGTCACCTTGCTGTAGTTTTTGTTTGGCTAAGCGGCATGTACTTTCATGGCGCAAAATTTTCTAATTACGAAGCTTGGTTAAACGATCCCACCGTGATCAAGCCTAGTGCTCAAGTTGTCTGGCCTGTTGTGGGTCAAGGCATCCTTAACGGAGACGTTGGCGGCGGCTTCAGTGGTATTCAAATTACCTCTGGGCTGTTTTACCTCTGGCGCGCTTGTGGTTTTACCAATTCCTATCAACTCTATGTGACTGCCATTGGCGGTCTTGTTATGGCAGCCCTTATGGTGTTTGCCGGTTGGTTCCATTACCACAAAGCAGCTCCCAAGTTGGAGTGGTTTCAGAACGCTGAGTCTATGCTCAACCACCACCTTTCCGTCTTACTCGGTTGTGGTTCTTTGGGTTGGACTGGTCACTTGATTCACGTTTCTATGCCTATCAATAAGCTCTTAGATTCTGGTGTAGCTGCGAAGGATATTCCTTTGCCTCACGAGTTCATTGATGCTTCTGTAATGGCGGAGCTTTACCCGAGTTTTGCTCAGGGTCTAAAGCCTTTCTTTACGCTTGATTGGGCTGTGTATGCTGACATCTTGACCTTCAAGGGTGGTTTAAACCCTACAACTGGAAGCCTTTGGCTCTCTGATGTGGCACACCACCACTTGGCGATCGCCGTTCTCTTCATCATTGCCGGTCACATGTACCGCACTGGTTTCGGCGTAGGTCATAGCATCAAGCAACTTCTTGAAGCTCATAAAGGTCCTTTCACTGGCGAAGGCCATAAAGGTCTTTACGAGATTTTGACGACCTCTTGGCATGCCCAATTGGCCGTCAACCTTGCACTTCTTGGTTCCTTGACTATCATCATTGCGCATCACATGTATTCGATGCCTCCCTATCCCTACATGGCAGTAGACTACGGCACACAGTTGTCCTTGTTTACTCACCATACTTGGATTGGTGGCTTCCTAATCGTTGGTGCTGGTGCTCACGGCGCAATCTTTATGGTTCGTGATTATGATCCCGCTAAGAACGTTGATAACCTCTTAGACCGTGTGATCCGTCACCGTGATGCAATCATTTCTCACCTTAACTGGGTATGTATTTGGCTTGGCTTCCATAGCTTTGGTCTTTATATCCATAACGACACCATGCGTGCGTTGGGTCGTCCTCAGGACATGTTCTCTGACTCTGCGATTCAGTTACAGCCAATCTTTGCGCAATGGATTCAAAATCTTCATACCGTAGCTCCCGGTGCTACTGCTCCTACGGCAGTTGCTCCTGCTAGTTTCGCGTTTGGTGGAGATGTAATGGCGATCGGCGGCAAAATCGCAATGATGCCCATTACCCTTGGTACTGCTGACTTTATGGTTCACCATATCCATGCGTTTACTATTCATGTCACTGTACTGATTTTGCTGAAGGGTCTTCTCTATTCCCGCAGCTCCCGTCTGGTTCCCGATAAGGGTCAACTCGGATTCCGCTTCCCTTGCGACGGCCCTGGTCGTGGTGGTACTTGCCAGGTTTCTGGTTGGGACCATGTCTTCCTTGGTTTGTTCTGGATGTACAACTCTCTTTCCATCGTGATTTTCCACTTTAGCTGGAAGATGCAATCCGATGTTTGGGGTACTGTTCTTCCCGATGGCAGCATTTCCCATGTCACTGGTGGTAACTTTGCAACAAGCTCAATTACTATCAACGGCTGGCTCCGTGATTTCCTCTGGGCTCAGTCTTCTCAGGTGATCAACTCCTATGGTTCGGCCTTGTCTGCTTACGGCATCATGTTCCTAGCTGGTCACTTTGTTTTCGCCTTCAGCCTGATGTTCCTATTTAGTGGACGTGGCTATTGGCAAGAACTTATCGAGTCCATTGTTTGGGCACATAACAAGCTCAACTTGGCTCCTGCAATCCAACCTCGTGCTTTGAGTATTATTCAAGGTCGTGCAGTTGGTGTTGCTCACTATCTCCTTGGTGGGATCGTGACAACTTGGGCCTTCTTCCTCGCGAGAAGCTTGTCCATCGGTTAGCGCAGTTGCTGCGCACCGTCAGCCAAAGGTCGGGGGAGAGTTTAAATCAGAGCTTGATTTTTTGCTTTCCCTACCGATTGGCACTTTTCCTTCCCCTGCGGGAAGACAACCGGTAATGAAGTAATGATTTACCGAAACCTCATTTTGTTAACGAGGAGAACCTCCAAGCATAGTTATGGCAACTAAATTCCCAAAATTTAGCCAAGACCTTGCTCAAGATCCAACCACACGTCGGATTTGGTACGGAATTGCCACTGCGCATGATTTCGAAACCCATGATGGGATGACTGAGGAGAATCTTTATCAAAAGATCTTCGCTTCCCACTTTGGTCACCTCGCAATCATCTTTCTGTGGACTTCCGGAACTTTATTCCACGTCGCTTGGCAAGGCAATTTTGAACAGTGGATCAAAGATCCGCTGAACGTCCGTCCGATCGCCCATGCGATCTGGGACCCCCACTTTGGTCAAGGTGCAATTGATGCCTTTACCCAAGCTGGTGCTTCTAATCCTGTTAATATCGCTTACTCTGGCGTTTACCACTGGTTCTACACCATTGGTATGACGACCAACGCTGACCTTTACCAAGGCGCAGTATTCCTTCTGATCCTTTCTTCTGTGTTCCTATTCGCAGGCTGGCTGCACTTGCAACCCAAGTTCCGCCCTAGTCTGTCTTGGTTCAAGGATGCTGAGTCTCGCCTCAACCACCACCTTGCAGGTTTGTTTGGTGTGAGTTCTTTGGCTTGGACTGGTCACTTGGTTCACGTTGCAATTCCTGAGTCTCGTGGTGTTCATGTCGGCTGGGATAACTTCCTTTCTGTGAAGCCTCACCCTGCTGGTTTGATGCCTTTCTTCACTGGAAATTGGGGCGTTTATGCTGAGAATGCTGATACTGCAAACCATCTCTTTGGTACTTCTGAAGGTGCTGGTACTGCGATTCTGACATTTTTAGGTGGCTTCCACCCTCAGACTGAGGCGCTCTGGTTGACTGATATTGCTCACCACCACTTGGCGATCGCCGTGTTGTTCATCATTGCTGGACACATGTATCGCACCAAGTTCGGTATTGGTCACAGCATCAAAGAAATCCTCAATGCTCACCAGCCTCCTAGCGGAAAGCTTGGTGCAGGTCATAAGGGTCTTTACGATACAGTTAACAACTCCCTTCACTTCCAGTTGGGTCTTGCGCTTGCTTCTTTAGGTGTTATTACATCTCTCGTTGCACAGCACATGTACTCTCTTCCTTCCTATGCTTTCATTGCGAAGGACTACACAACTCAGGCAGCACTGTACACTCATCACCAGTACATCGCTGGATTCTTGATGGTTGGTGCATTTGCCCACGGCGCGATCTTCTTCGTCCGTGACTACGATCCCGAAGCGAATAAGGACAACGTTCTTTATCGCATGTTGGAGCACAAAGAAGCTTTGATTTCCCACCTGAGCTGGGTCTCTCTCTTCCTTGGTTTTCACACCCTCGGTATCTACGTTCACAACGATGTTGTTGTTGCCTTCGGTACTCCTGAGAAACAGATTCTTATCGAGCCCGTATTCGCCCAATTCATTCAAGCGTCTCACGGTAAATTGCTTTACGGCATGGACTTGTTGTTGTCCAACCCTGATAGCGTTGCCTATACGGCATACCCCAACTATGCCAACGTTTGGTTGGATGGTTGGCTAGAAGCTATCAACAGTGGTACGAACTCTTTGTTCCTCACCATTGGTCCTGGTGACTTCCTCGTTCACCATGCGATCGCCCTTGGTCTCCACACAACCACTCTCATCCTTGTTAAGGGTGCGTTGGATGCCCGTGGTTCCAAGCTAATGCCCGACAAGAAAGACTTCGGTTATTCCTTCCCTTGTGATGGCCCCGGTCGTGGCGGTACTTGTGATATCTCTGCTTGGGATTCCTTCTACCTTGCGATGTTCTGGATGCTCAATACCCTTGGTTGGTTGACCTTCTACTGGCACTGGAAACACCTCGGTATTTGGCAGGGGAACGTTGCTCAGTTCAACGAAAACTCCACTTACCTCATGGGTTGGTTCCGTGACTATCTCTGGGCAAACTCTGCACAGCTCATTAATGGTTATAACCCCTATGGTGTGAACAACCTTTCTGTTTGGGCTTGGATGTTCCTCTTTGGACATCTCGTCTGGGCAACTGGTTTCATGTTCCTCATCTCTTGGCGTGGTTATTGGCAAGAGCTGATCGAGACTATCGTTTGGGCTCACGAGCGCACTCCTCTTGCGAACATTGTTCGTTGGAAGGACAAGCCCGTTGCTCTCTCCATCGTCCAAGCTCGTTTGGTTGGTCTAGCTCACTTCACGGTGGGATATGTCCTGACCTACGCTGCCTTCCTGATCGCCTCGACGGCAGGGAAATTTGGTTGACGACTGTTTGTTGAAATAGCAGCTTTAGCTAAATAAAAGTTTAAAAGCCTCTAGTCAATGACTGGGGGCTTTTAATTTATTGGGGGTTGCGATATAAGGTTGTAACAAGACATGCTCAAGTTCGAAAAGGACTGCTATCATGGGCGATGTTCGGCTGTCCTTTGCTCTACTATGACTCTCTCGCACGGTCGGTATGTTCGAAAGCGAACTTTCAAAAATTGGCGATCGCCCCGCAAAAAAAAGCGGCCATCTTTTCAAGTCTTTGCCTTGGCTTTAGGTTTCACTATTGCCCTAGGAGGCGTTACCTATTACAAAATTCAACAGGCACACCTTAAGCCTGATGTTATTTTTGTCTTAGGAGGCCATGAAGAGCGGGAAAAATTTGCCGCAGAACTTGCCCAAAGTGATCCTTCCTTAGAAATTTGGGTTTCTTCAGGTAGTCCGCGGGATTATGCTCAAAAGATTTTTCAGCATTATGGAGTTGAAGGCGATCGCCTGCATCTTGATTACCAAGCCAAAGACACAGTGACAAATTTCACCAGTGTTGTGGATGACTTTAAACGAAAAAATATTAAAAGCGTTTATCTCATCACCTCAGAAAACCATATGCAGCGAGCACAGATTGTTGCCCAAATCATTTTTGGTAGTCAAGGCATCGCCGTTAAACCATTGCCCGTACCATCCCAAAATCCACCAGAAGCCAAAATTAAATACTTACGCGACGGTTTGCGTTCGATTCTTTGGGTTTTTACGCGAGAAACTGGCGAAGAATGGTTCGATAAAAATTCTGTAACGGTAGTGACAACCAAAAATTTATAATAAAAGCATTAAAACTTAGTTAATGCAGGAATTAGAATGGAGTCCCAAGCCGAGGCGATCTATTTTTATAAAGCTTACGATCCCTATGGTTGTTTCTCTAACTTTTCCCCTCACCCAATCTATTGCGACGGTATTCACTGGTCTACCGTTGAACACTTTTATCAAGCCCAGAAATTTGTGACAACCCCAGATGCTGCGATTATTCCAGTGATTCATAGCGCACCCACGCCAGAAGCAGCGGCGGCTCTTGGTCGGAGCCCTCGTTATTCGCCGCGCCATGACTGGGAACGCGTCAAACAAGCCGTTATGTGGCAAGGTGTTCTGAAGAAATTCACAACCCATATCGAGATTGCTGAAATTCTTCTCGGCACTGGTGATGCCGAAATCATTGAAGACTCTCCAGTTGATTATTATTGGGGCTGCGGAAAAGATAAAACCGGCTATAACCATTTAGGTAAGTTATTGATGAAGGTGCGTCAGTATCTGCGACAAAATTCTCAGTGGAAAATCAGTTGCATTGAGTAAATCGAGATACAATGGCATCGGTGATTTTCAAACAAAATTGAAGTATAAAAGCCACAGCCTTTCAACTCAAATCTTATGTCGGACAAGGTCACAGACTTGAAAAAAATCATTGAGCTGCCGATTGATTCACTAAGATCTTTTGATGTGGTGGAAGAGCAATTTTCGGATCTCGGTGTTTTATTTACTAATACAGTCGTTTTACAACCATCAAATTCTCTTTATTTGCCAAAATTTGGCAAGATGGTTTTAATGGGAGCACCCCAAAATGGTCTGATTGAAGTAAATTTTACACTACCCGTTATTTATTTCGCTTGTAGTTTGACTAGTTCTCAGCATGCTACGGTGCGAGCTTTTGATGATGATGGAAAGACCTTGTGTGTTTTTGAAACAGAAAAATCCAATCATGAAAATCCTGATTCTTTAGTGAGTCAACCTACTCCTAATATTCCAATTTCTATGCAGGCTCAAAATATTCAAAAAATAACTTTAAGCTCATTAGATGGTCAGCTTGTTATTTACAATATTCGCTTTGGTTTTTAGTGCTTTTATACTCTTTACTTAATTTACTTAAAAAGAATCTTTATTAAAGGTTTCTTGATCGGTACTGTGGGGGAATTTAAACGAAAAAGTATCAGCTGAAGTTTGTTTTTTTAGATGTTTAGAATAGTGCGTGGATATGGGTTAGATCCTAAAAAATCAATGATGAAGTTAAGTTGCTATTAGGTTGAATCAAGAATGAAAAATAACACTTCTAAAAATGTTTTGGGTACGCAGTTACTGAGCTGTTCTACGGAGCCTATGACTGGTTTTTATCGGGATGGCTGTTGTACGACTGGTATAAATGATTTTGGTCGCCATGTGGTTTGTGCAAAGATGACACCTGCATTCCTTGAATTCACTAAAAATCAGGGTAATGACTTGAGTACTCCGGTGCCTGCGTATAATTTTCCGGGGTTAAAGCCCGGCGATCGCTGGTGTTTGTGTGCAGCGCGTTGGCAGGAGGCTTTTGAGATGGGTGTAGCGCCGTCTGTTGTCCTTGAGGCAACCCATGAAAAGGCATTGGAAATTGTTTCTCTTGAGGATTTACAACGTCATACAATTGTGTCTTAAAGTTTTGTTTTGCTTGGGGCAGTCGCTTAAAAGTTTGTGGCGATCGCCTGTACCGGACAAGTGGGTAAACATTGTTCGCAAACGACGCATTTTTGGCGTGTAAATTGTAATCGAAATGTGGCTGGATTTAGAGATAAAGCTCCCGTGGGACAGACACCTGTGCACAGGCCACAGTCAACACAAATGTCTTCGTTAATGGTGATTTCTTTACTGGCTAAAGAGACTAGTATGCCTTTACTTTTCATCCATTCAAGGGACATTTCGATGGCATCAATATCTCCTTGTAGCTCAACTACTAATTTGCCAACTTGGTTGGGGGCAACTTGGGCGCGAATAATGTTTGCTGCAATATTAAAATCCTTTGCGAGACGATAGGTTACTGGCATTTGGACAGTGTCTTGGGGGAAAGTCAGGGTTACTCGCTTTTTCATGGTATTGCTTCGAGATGACAACGGTAGCAAAATGCTGGATAAGTTGATTTGAGACTGAAAAGTGATGGGGAAAGAAGTCGGCGATCGCCCTACAGAGTGTGAACAGTTGTAACATTTACCCGCAGCAGATTAGGAAAACTATCAAATAGGGTCAGCCAACGCGATACCCTAGTTTGAGTCAAAATTTTAAGATTGCTTTTATAAAACCTAACTAATATGACCGCTGTGACCACCTCTCAACGTACTGTAAAAATTGGCTCTCGTAAAAGCCAGCTGGCATTAGTTCAGACCTATTGGGTGCGCGATGAGCTACAAAAAGCTTACCCCGATATTAAGTTTGAAGTGCAAACAATGGAAACTCAGGGTGACAAGGTTCTAGATGTTGCGCTTTCAAAAATTGGTGATAAGGGACTTTTTACCCAAGAGCTTGAAGATGGCATGCTCAAGCGGGAAACAGATTTTGCTGTGCATTCTTTAAAGGATCTGCCAACGAATTTGCCTGAGGGTCTGATGTTGGGCTGTGTCACAGAGCGGGTGGATCCTGCCGATGCTCTTGTGGTTCATGAGAAGCATAAAGACAAAAAACTTGATACTCTCCCCGAAGGTGCAATTATTGGAACGTCTTCTTTGCGTCGTTTAGCGCAGCTGCGCCACCATTATCCCCATCTCCAGTTTAAGGATATTCGTGGCAATGTAAATACGCGCCTCGCCAAGCTTGATAGTGGTGATTATGATGCGATTATTTTGGCGGCGGCTGGTTTACAACGTCTCGATTTCGGCGATCGCATTCACCAAGTGATCTCGGGTGATATTTCCCTTCATGCCGTTGGTCAAGGGGCACTGGGCATCGAATGTCGTGATGGTGATACTGAGATTTTAGATCTACTTCGTTCCGTACTTGAGCATGCAGAAAGCCGTGATCGCTGTTATGCTGAGCGAGCATTTTTGCGTGAATTAGAAGGTGGTTGCCAAGTGCCTATTGGTGTCAATACGACGATTGATGGTGATGAGTTGCATCTTGTGGGCATGGTAGCGAGTCTTGACGGTAAAATTTTAATTCGCGATGAAGTTCGCGGTAACCGTGCCGATGCTGAAAAATTAGGTATTCAACTTGCAGAAAAAGTTGTGGCTCAAGGTGCGGACAAGGTGCTTGCAGAAATTAATGAAGTCAATCGCTCCTAGGCTGCTTCTTTAGTTTTAAGGTGAATTGAATTAGATTGAATTGAATTAAATTAAATTAGTAGCGATAGGTGATGGGAGTATTGAGTCACTTATCGCTTTTTTGTGAACGGTTTTTGTGATGTCGCGAAAGGTTAAAGTTGTGGCTCGGGGCGTTCAAAGGGAACTTCTGGCGATCGCAGGTGATTATGGTCACTATAACCAAGCTGATTTAGGGTTTCGATATCTCCTTTCTTTTTCGTTACGGGTGGTAGTCCTAGATCCTTAGCGGCGGCTTGCTGGGCTTTACGTTGTTTTTTGAGTTTTGATTTGCGTCCCATGGTTGCTCTTCGTAATTTTTTTAAGGGTGATTTTGTAGGGGAAAAGAGTATGCGCGTACGGTCTCGTCGATGCCTTTGAGATGGAGATCGTCGTTGAGGATTAAGTTATGGCTATTGTCGAGGTGTTGGGCGACGGCTTCTGAGATGTAAACTTGCATTGGTGTTGCGGCTTCTTGTAAACGGGCGGCCATATTGACTGCCGGACCGATCGCCGTGTAGTCGGAGCGTTGTCCACCGCCAAACATCCCAACAACGGCATTGCCTTGGTGAATGCCGCAGCGAACTTGCATTAAGGAAGGACGATCTTCACCGCCGAGGATGCCCCGCCTTTGCCAGTCGGTATTGAGTTTCTGGAGATTTTGCCCCATGGCTTTGGCGACGGCGATCGCCCGCCTTGCCTGTTCTTCGGGGGGCAATTCTTCTGGAGAACCGAATAAAGCTAAAACCGCGTCGCCAATAAATTTATCTACGGTGCCTCGGTGATCAAATACCGCTTGGGTCATGGCCTCAAGGTATTCGTTGAGCAGTTCTGCAATCAAGCGGGGCCCCAGTTTACTAGAAAGGGGCGTAAAACCCACAATGTCACTAAATAAAATAGTGACTAAACGTGGTTCTGGACTCAGGTCGAGGGTGAGTTCTCCTGCTGCCGCTTTATTGACCATGGTTTCTGGCAGGAAGCGTTTGAGCACCGACTCAGTGAGATATTTATTCAGCTGCTTGACCTTTTGTTCCCGCTCCCGTAGTTGTTCTGCTTGTTGACGTGTGGTTTCGTATAACCGGGATTGTTGTACGGCGATCGCCGCCTGTGCTGCTACCGCTTGGGCGAGTTCGATATCAGAATTGAGCCAAATGCGAGGGCCATCCGTTTGACGGAGGCTAATAGTGCCGATCAATTTACCATCAGTAACCATCGGCACAAGCAATAAAGCCCTTGCCGGAACCCGTAACGGCAGATCGTATTTTTCAAGACCATGCTCTACTTTCATGTCGTTATAAACGACTGGTCGTAGGGTCGTTAAAACCTGCTGCAAAACAGGATTATCCGAAATCGGCACAGAAGATTGGGGCATTTCACAAGCATCTTGTTCCCCTTGATGGTTCGCATCATAGAGGCCGACACAGTGCACCACATTATCTTCTTCTGTCCAGAGGGAAAGGGCGCAGCCATCAACATCTAATGCTTGACCCAATTGCTTGGTAATGGCTCGAAAAATTGCTTCGGGTTCTAGGCTAGAACGAATTGCAGTGGTAATGGTGTTAATAAGAGTTTCCCGCTGGGCTAGATCCTGGACTCTTTCATAGGCACGGGCTTGGGCGATCGCCAAGACTGCTTGGTCTGCCACCATTTTGACCAGTTGGACTTCATCTTCCTGCCAACTGTGGTGGCGATCACAATGGTGGAGGGCGAGGAGCGCTGAAGTTTTGTGTTGAAGGAGCAGCGGGACAATCAACGTCGATTTAATCTGCGCTAACTCAAAGGCCGCTTGACGTGCCGGTGACGAGGTTAAAGCCTCATTTTGAGCCTTGAGTTCATCCAGAATAATGGGCTCGATATTTTCCCATAGGGTTTCTTCCCAAGGGATCGGCTGACCCTCAAAAATTTCCGGCGATCGCTGATACAGAAAATAAGGCGGCGATACACCCATATCAGTATCTAGAGGCTTCAGTAGCGCCACATCCACCTCCATCACCTCACCAAGGGTATTCACAATACTCTGCAACACATCCTGTAAAGGCGAAGCATCCGGATTATCAAAGCGACGATTACGAATCGTATTTACAACAGAATTCAGTAAAGACTCACGCCGTAAACTGCGGCTAAGCTCCTTCGTACGAATCTTGAGCAAATTGTGCGTTTCTAGGGCCTGCTCCACAATGCCCTTGAGTTCCTCCGCATCCCAAGGCTTCGTTACATACTTATAAACCCGACCTTCATTAATCGCATCAACCAAATCCTCAACATCCGTATAGCCCGTCAACATAATCCGCATGGTATTGGGATAGGATGTTGCCGCAATCTTTAAAAACTCAGTACCGCTCATGTGGGGCATGCGCTGATCCGAAATGATCACAGCAATCTCTGGATCCGTCGCTAAAATATCAAGAGCCTCAGGGGCACTATCACTGCGTACAACACGATATAAGCGGCGAAACGTACGATAAAGTAGGTCGAGATTATCCGGCTCGTCGTCAACAACTAGAATCTTCGGTTTTGAATTACGCATTAAGCTCATTCATTCAATCTCCAGTTGAGACGACACTGGCATCGGATTAATTTTTTTTGCCTATCCACATTGCCTGAGGACTATGTCCAACTAGACACAAAGTTTTGGTATAACGCTGTCTCTAAAAGTTTAACTTTCGTTCTGAGGTCGTTTCCGTACGATTTACAAAAAAGTTGGTAAATTGATGCTGTATAAGGCTTTTTTGTCACCTTTTCCCCTAGAAGCTAACGTCATCATAGCAATTTACCTTTGGGAATCTAAATTTTATGCAAATGTTTCCTTTTTTAAGCTAATTTCAAGATTTTTTACTCGACATCTAACTTTTCTTGTTGGCAAAATAGAAATTACTGTTTTTTATTTTTTTATTCCCTGATTTTGTTGCCGATGGAGGCTTGGTGAATTCTGACCTTTCAATTCCACAATCACTTTCTCAATGTCAAGTTAAGGGTGTGCCTTACAGTGGCGAACATTTATTGGTGAGGCCGGCGACAATCGAAGATGCTCCGGCTTTGGCGATGGTGATTGTCCAAAGTTTTCATCGTTATTCTGATGTGCGTCAATGGTTTGTTCCTTTGTTGCGTTTAGGGATTGGGGAAGATTTACGCTACCGATTGCGTTCTTTGCCTAATGGTCACCATGCTTGTTTTGTTGCTTGTCTATCGGATAGTCGTGGTTCTGGCTCGATGATCGTGGGAACGGTTGAAGTTACGGTAAAGTATCTGCATTCGCGGGCGATCACCCCCATCAAAATGCCTTATATTTCAAACCTAGCTGTCGATCCCCAATATCGTCGTTTAGGGATTGCCCGTCAGCTACTCAACCGTTGTGAGGTGCAGGTGAAGCGCTGGAACTACAGTAGTATCGCGTTGCATGTGCTTGAGCATAATGACGCGGCCAAGGCACTTTATGGACAGTGTGGCTATCATACTCAATATGCTGAGCGTCAACTTAGTTCATGGATTTTTAATCAACCGCGGCGTTTGTTTTTGCAAAAAAATTTATCGCTCTGAACAATTGCCGATATTATTAAACCCATATGCCGTCGCTACTAGAGTGTCAGTCTCTCGTCTTGTTTTAACCTTTTTATATGGGCAGTATTGCTAACAACTCATCTGATTCAAATGTACCTATGGCGACATCAGCAATTTTAGCTGAGCTGCAACAGGGTAAATTGTGGATGATTAATGCTCGTCGTAAAAATGGTCTAATTCTATGTAAGCCTTATCATGTGGATTTTGCGGGGCCGGGGGCGATTATTGGTGGGGTCTTTGATCGTGATGTTGTGGATATTATCCCGGTTGGTCATTTGTCACTATTGCAGCCCGAAGAGTCCTCGGAACGGCAGAAAGCTTATTTGATTCGTCGTCAGTGGGTCAAGCTTCTGAAACAAATTACGGATAAACCGCTGCCGGAACAGCGGGCTCAGGTGATTTTAAATCAGTTTGAGAATTGGTTTGATGTGGAGACGGTGGAAAAGCTTGATGATGAAACTTTTGCGTTACTGATTGGGGTGTTGCCCCAGACGATTCGTCGTGTCCGGAATCGTGTTGACCGCTCTGAAATTTAGTTTATAGTTTAGTCTCGATTGATTTTAGGGAGTGGTGTGGTTTTAGATGGGTCTATGGCTGATGAGTTTGATGTCGATGGGGCGATCGCCGAAGCGATTTCACTCTTAAATTATTATGGGTTTGAGCTAGACGATAATAATGCAACGGAGGTTGTCCATTTTTGGCAAACCATTTATCCGACAGCTTGGTTGAGAATGGCGGTACTAGAGGCGCTGTACCGGGGGCGTTATAAACAAATTTCTGTGGAGGAAATTCTCCGTAGCTGGCAAAAGTGGGATCGGGTGCGCTGTAATTTTGATCTTGAGTTTGAGTCGTTGATTTGTTCGAAGGTTGAAGAGCAAACGCCATTTTCTTTGTCTGATCCGCCTCAAGGAAATCTAGAAAAATCTATTGAGCTGCGGGAGCTGACTGGTGAAGTTGCGGCTAATGAAGTGGTGTCGGCTGTGCCAGAAACCTATGAAAAGCTTAAGGCGATCGCCATAGAACAAGGGCAGATTTTGACGGAAGAACAAGAAGATTAAGTCATCGTCGGACAATTGTGGTGTGTGAAGTGCCTTTGCTAGTTTCATCTAAGGTCGATTGCCATTACATTGAAGGGGGGCATATGGTGACATCAAAACTTTTTGTGTAATGAAATATTGGCAAGAAATAACCGCTGTAACCCAGCGTATTTTGTTGGAACTCTGGCGGCGGCGACGTAGTTTACTTTTTTGGTGTTTATTTCCCGTATCTTTACTGTTTTTAAATGGGTTTATTTTGGCAGAACGGGCGGGTTTAAGTTTGGCTGAGGCGATGGAATTTGCTGCACCTTCAACCCTTGTGGGAGCTGCTCTGTTTTTTAGTTGTTTGGGAGGTAGTGTGGCGACGGTCGTTTCGGAGCGTGAGCAGCATACTTTAAAGCGTTTATTTATTTCACCCCTCAGTGGCACTTCTTATTTTCTCGGAATTTTCTTCGCTCACTGTGTGATTGGCATGGGGCAATCTCTTCTCGTTTTGGCGATCGCCATGTTTATCGGCGCAGAATTTACGGGCTCTGCTATTTTAGGATTTTTGATTATCTGTCTCAGCATCATTGCCTACGTTGGCGTTGGTTTTATCCTAGGAACCCAATTGGCCAAACGGACTGAGGATGTTAATGCTTTAGTGGCGACGTTTGGTGTGCCGTTACTCATCCTCGGTGGCGCTTTTTTACCCACGTCATTATTTCCAGAAAGGTTGCTAGACATGGCCCAGTTTAATCCGATCTATCATATGAATGAAGCGCTGGTCGGGCTTTGGGCTGAAGGGGAAGATCTGGTGGCGATCGCCCCCCATCTGCAGTTTCTTGGGGTTTTCGCGCTCATAACAATTGTGGCCGGTTGGCTTTCCTATCGACGAATGCTCAAGCTAGAACGGCAATTATAAAAGCAACCATCGCCAAGGCTAGCAAGATTAGTACAAAAGCCTTGGGGTTCAAAAAAAGTCAGAGATTCTGTTGAAGGTTGCGTTTACTTCGCGAGAATTTCACAAATCCCCGACTTTGTAGTCCTAAACTTATTAACTTTGACGATATAAAATATGGAAGCAAAAGACTTTACTTGCTCACCATTCATATTTATCACAAAAAAAGAGGCTGACTAGCAACCTCTTCTAACTATTTTTCAGTGATTTAATTAACCTGAGTTTTGCTTAAGGGTGCTCGGCAATACGACGCGGCGAATAAGAGAGC
>NZ_MRBY01000063.1 GCF_001904615.1 [Limnothrix rosea] IAM M-220 | reverse complement strand
CACAATGAAGCATTGCTGCTTTGTTGTAGTGTAGTAGTCATGTTTTATGATTGCTGTGAAATTTTCAAGGTGCGTTCCGAACGAGTTCAGAACTGTTTTTTATGTATGTAATTATATTAACAGCTATATTGCATTTTGTAAAGTGACTTTCATAATGTTTTGGGTTGACTGTTGTTAAGGTGATGGTGCTGGTGTCAGCGACTCTCTTGATCGTCTGTCTGTTGGCAAGAAAAGGATTATTCGACTTTGGTGGGCTCTCTAACGTAAAACTGAATGGTTTGATTCTTGATAGAGGGCGTAGTCAGTGGATAAATTAATTTGATTTAGCTGGGCGATCGCCTGCCAATTCATGACATCTTGAAACAGGATACTGTAGCCGTCGGTATTGGGGTGAAGACCATCGTCACAAAGGTGTTCATTGATCCAATGTGTGCCGCGACTGAGCCACAAATCAAAAATATCTAGATAGGGAATATTTCGTTCTTGACAAGCTTGTTTTGCGACTTCCTTATAGCGATGCTGGTCAGTGTGGTTGAAATGAAAGCAATCGAGAAATGGCATTTTACTTTCATTAATGGGAACCATTCCCACAAAAATCACAGGACAAAGGGATTGGGCTGCGTCTAATAGCGCTGGAATCTGCTGTTGATAAGTAGAAAAATCTGTGTAATTCTTACCGTCGGTACGGCCTAGGCGGGCTGAATCGTTGATACCCACTGACAAAATAATTAAATCGGGTTGTTTGTTGCGTAGTTCGCCCCGTTGTTGAAATTCTGAATGGAGGCGATCGCCCACTTGTTTGACGGTGTCGCCGCGCACACCAAGATTATAGAGGACATGACCGGGTTGAGTGCCCATCCATTGCAACCGCAACTGATCAACCCAACCGCCGCGCACCGGATCGCCAAAGCCATAGACGAGACTGTCACCAAACGCGAGCACCCGTAACGGATGTTTCTGGGCATAGCTGGGATTAATATGGGCGGAGCTTAGGGCTGTCATCGTTGGTTGTAGTAAGAACTTTCCGATTCCTTAACAAATCTACAAGATAAAGTCAGCTTTCCTAGGACTGATAGTCTTTTTCAATCATTTCCCGCAAAACTGTTCGGTTTAGCTTGCCTTGGGCATTACGCGGTAGTTTAGCGACGTTTAGCCAGTGTTTTGGTAATTTGTAGCGACTTAATTTCGTGGCGATCGCCGCTTTTATTACTTCAACAGTGGCGAGAGACTTCAGTACAACAACAGCAATTACAGCCTCTCCCCAATACTCATCAGGTATGCCACAAACGGCCACATCTTCCACTAGACCCGTTGCTTGAATGGTCGCTTCAATTTCTGCCGGGTAAATATTTTCGCCACCGCTAATAATTTTTTGGCTTTTGCGACCCACAATATGCAGATACCCTTCGTCGTCAAAGTAACCAATATCATCCGTCACAAAAGGGCGATCGCCGCGCCAGTCAGGATAATAACCATAAAATAGCGACTTTGCCTCAATAGAAATCAAGCCCTCTGAATCCAGATGAATCTGAGCATGAGGTAAAACCTGACCTACACAATCTTTTCCCGCCAGAAAATCCTCCGGCTTTAGCGCCACCACCTGCGATGCCGTTTCCGTCATGCCATAGGTCAGCGCAACATTAAGACGATAGTTTCGGGCTTTTTCAAGGAGCGATCGCCACGCAGGCGCACCACCAATAAGAATTAAGCGAAACCGTTGCAACCATTCCGGACAAACATCTAACAACACCTGCAATTGCGTCGGCACCAACGAAATACAAAAATCCGAAAAATCCCCCTCCGGCACAACACCCCGTTTCAGTTCCCCATAATTTCCCAAATAAAACTGCCCCTCACTCAGCAGCGATCGCATCACCTGCATCAAGCCGCTCACATGATAAAGCGGCAACACACAAAAACAATGCACTCGCTCTAGCCCAAAAAAAGCTCGAAATCCAGCAACAGAAGCCGCAAGACCAGCCAAATCGTGAATTGCAAACTTGACCTTCCCCGAAGTCCCACCCGTTGGAATCAAGAAAATAGACGAAACTACCGCCGATTGCGCACCGAATATCCCCCCTCCAATATCCGCAGACCCACTCAAGACCAGCCTTTTTACCAGCTCCTGCTCCTCTAGTGACCAAGAAGGATTAAACAAAACCACATTTTTTTGCCCATAGATCAGAGAGAGCAACAAAAACAAAAAAAATAATCTATCAGAAGTATTAATGATCAGCAGATCATCCTGGTCGACACCTCCTGCAAAAAGTGACTTCTGCTCATCCCCCAGTCGATTTGTAACCACCAAAAGCTGAATAAATGACTGGACTTTTAATCGAAGCTTATTACTAACAGCCAATAGAGTCCCCTTTAAACTCCCCTTATCTTTTTAATTTATAGCTTTTCCACATCACTTTTCGACAACCAGAGAATAGCACATGATTTATAGAACTCTTCCCCATCCAGACAATTCACACAATTGATATTCTAAATGCCCATACCCTCACATTTCCCTAATAAATCGAGATTTTTTTGTTGAATTCGATACAGACAAAATAATTTCATTGCAATGGTCTTGAGCAAAATATTCATAGTCTCATTTTACGTTAACCCATTCATAATCTAGCAATTCGATTAACCGTATAAAATATCACATCGAGGATTATTAAAAAAATATTAAACTCAAGTTCAGGAAAGCAAAAATATTGTGTTAACATAAATTAACAATTAGAGAAAAAATGTTTCTGCTAATAGTTTAAAAACCGTTTCTTCGTAACTAAGTCATGAGCAAGACGACACAAGCAATCGAAAAATTTATTAAAGAATTTGAGACAGAATCCCTTGCCTATCCCAAACTAGAAGAATCCATTGAAGCCATTTGTGCCAGCGACAAATTTAAAAATTTACTGCTGGCTCTCATCAATAGTCCAGCCTTTAGCCCAGAGCTTGGTGCAGAGTTAGCGGAAGCTGGTGCAGTAGCAGGTATTTCTGCTTGTCGCAATCTGCGTAGTGGGTTGAACTTTTCCCTTAGCCGCTTTTTCGGTTTTTTTGCGGAGATGATCACAGCCTTTGACGAATCTCTAGGGAACAAATGGCATAAATTTGCTGATAGAATTCACCAATCAAATTTTGGTTCTGTCAAACTTCTCAATCGTCTTACTCAGACGCAGCAAGCAAATTTTTACCATGCTTTAACGGAAGAGCTTGTTCAAACAAATCCCCATGCTGTTTTTCCCACTTCAAGTTATCGGGAAAGCTATGGTTTTGTGGAAAGTACTAAGGATGATCAAGTCATTGAAGCGGTAATGGGGACGAGCACGTTCACTTCTGTGCGCCTTGTTGATCGGGTTTTAGATAAAGATCAAACAATTCTTCGTGATACTTATATTTCTCTAGATCGTTGTGTTTGTCTGGTTGATCAAAATGTCGAGAAATACTATGGCGAACAAATTAATGAATATTTTGAGCACCATGGTATTCCCCTAGATAAATTGGTTTATCGGGCGATGGAAGTGGATAAGGGGATGCATACTGTTGAGCGGATGCTGGGCGATTTTAAGCGTCTGGGTGTTTCTCGTAATGAGCCGGTGCTCATTGTGGGTGGTGGTGTGCTGACGGATACTGGCGGTTTGGCTTGTGCGCTTTACCACCGTAATACGCCTTATGTCATGCTATCGACTTCGATTGTGGCGGGTATTGATGCGGGGCCTTCGCCGCGGACTTGTTGTGATGGTTTTGGGTATAAGAATCTTTTTGGTGCGTATCATCCGCCTATTTTGTCGTTAACGGATCGGTTCTTTTTTAAGAGTTTGCATGAGGGCTGGTTACGTCATGGTCTTGCTGAGATTGTGAAGATGGCGACGGTGAAAGATGCGGAGCTTTTCGGAAATTTGGAGATTGGTGGCCCGGATCTGATTGCGACGCGTTTTGGTACGACTAACTGCCATGGGGAAGATGAGATTAATTATGTTTCTCAAAGAATTCTTGGTGGTGCGCTACGGAGTTATGTGGCGGCTGAATATGACAATTTGTATGAGACTCACCAATGTCGTCCCCATGCCTATGGTCATACTTGGTCTCCGGGCTTTGAGATTGAGGCGGGTTTACTCCATGGTCATGCGGTGGCGATCGGGATGGGCTTTGGTGCTTATGTTAGTTATCAGACTGGCTGGATTTCTGAGCGGCAAATGCATCGTATTCTGCGGTTGATCAGTTCTTTTGGTCTGAGTTTGTGGCATGATATTTTGCTCAATAAGGAAACTCTTTGGTCTTCTCAGGAGAAAATTTTCCAAAAACGTGGTCAGAATCTTGCTATTCCTCTACCGAAGGGTGAAATTGGTCAGTGTGGTTACCTGAATGACTTTTCTCAAGGGGAGCTTTATGCTGCCATTGATGGGTACAGGGTGGTTTGTGCGGAATATCCTCGTAATGGTCTGGGTATTGATCCGCTCTGTAGTGATGTTGGTCTAGAAGATCCGTCGACAGTGGCTGTCAGTTCTCTTGAGCTTGGGGCTCCGGCTAGTGAGATGAATGGTTTTCAGCCTCTCTCGCCTGTTTAAAAAGCTGCGGCGATCGCCTTTTTTGTGGCTCATCTGGGCTAAATAGACTAGTATTCTCCTCCCATTCTCCTGAAGTTTTAGGGAGAAAGCATGGGGGGATTTTGTCTGTTCATCGGTGGGTTAAATATTTATTTTTTTGGATTTTTTAATATGCAAACTGAATTTGATATTGTCATTCCGCTGTTCCAAATGCGTTGGAATACAAGGGCTGTACTAGAGGGTTTGACGTTCCATTACAAGCCTCGTCACATTCATCTCATTACGCCGGAGTCTGGTGCTCCGGTCCTCAGGGATGCGGCACAAGGTTGGGCGATCGCCCCGTTGACTGTCCATGACGAAGAGGCATTTTTTGCCGCCGTTGGTCTTGATAAGGACAAAATCTGTGCAGAAATTGACTTGGGACAATCTTTGTATAATCCCGGCTGGTTTTACCAGCAGCTCTTAAAATTGGGCGCTTATGAAGGCATCGAAAATCTCAGTGAATGGTATCTCGTGTGGGATAGCGATTTATTGCCCGTCGAAACTTGGCCAGCGATGCAAGAAAAAGATGACAAACTTGCTTACTCCTTTGCTCTGATTCAGCACAATGCCTACGGTAATCCGGCGATCGTTTCTAAGTGGGAGACATGGATTAATTCTGTCCTTAATGTTGAAGCCGCCACTGATATTACGGGAACTTTTGTGCCTCACCATATGTGGTTTAAGCAAGAGTATCTCAAGTCTTTTGCCGCAAAAATTAACGACTATTACCAATCTGAAGACCACTGGCTCTTACTGATGATGCGTTCTGCCAATGACTTTGGGACGTTTAGTGAGTTTTGGGCCTATGTCTCTTGGGTTAATGCCAAAGCACCAGAAGAATTGTCGTTTTACCCCTATGAAACCTATGGTGAAACCACCGAGCGTTTCTTTGATGATGGCACGGGCATGTTCTCTGCTGCTCTCCGCCGTTATCAAGGCATTGAAGCTCAGACTGAGAGTGAGCCTTTTTCGCCAGATTATGAAACCACTTTGGCATTTATTCGTGATGAATATGGGGCGGATGCGATGCCGTCTTCTTTGTCCTTTGAAAGTAGTCCCCGCCACCTGAAGAAAAATGAGGAGACTATGCACATTGAGGAACGTCGTTCCCGCTGGAATCCTCGGACAGCAGCGACAACAACGATGTAACCTGAGTTCGGTTTAAGAATGGTCTAGGATGATGACGCGGGGAAGCAACGAAAATTTGCATTTTTTGAAAGCTAGGATTGTTTGCATAAAAACATCTCTCTATCTCTCGCTCTCTCATTCACTGCGTCGTACTTCCGAGCATTCTTAAGCACATACTCACGTTAAATTAAATTGCTTGTGCAGTGGCTCAAAATGCCTTGCCTCCTCCGGATACTTTTTTCCGGGAAGAAAATGAAGCACTTTAAATTTTATTCGCAATGACTATATATCTCATTGTTTTAGACGATAAAGGGCAGTTTTTGACTAGGTGAGGTTGCTTTTTTCTTGGCTGATCTTCTGAGGGAAAACAGGAAATCCAAGGAAGATACATCTTTTTGTTGATGTAGTCTCTCTATCGTGAGCATAATCTAGTTTGGGAAAAGTCGTTGTCTGACCAAGATTCCAGAAATTTTGCCGGCGATCGCCACTTTTTTTTCATTTTTATTTTCGCCAGCGCAGATGCAACAGTTTATTGATCTAATTATTCGTTTTGCAACCACCTTCGGGATTCGCCTGATTACAGCTTTACTGATTCTTCTAATCGGTTTACAAGCAGCACGGTGGGTCAAAAAAAGTGTCCGCTCACTTTTGGAGAAAACCCGCCTAGACTCCACCTTGACAAGCTTTGCCGTAAATCTAAGCTATGTTGCTTTTATCGTTTTAGTCATGGTTGCTGTCCTTGAACGTGCCGGTGTTCAGACGGCATCTTTCCTCACGGTTTTGGGTGCTGCCGGTTTAGCCATTGGTTTAGCTTTGCAGGGTTCCCTCACGAACTTTGCCTCTGGTGTTTTGATCATTATTTTTCGACCCTTCAGCGTTGATGATCTAGTCGTCATAGCAGGTTCAACGGGATTTGTGGATGACATTTCCTTTCTCACGACGACCATTCGCATGCCGGACAATCAGACGGTGATTATTCCCAATAGCGCCATCTATGCTGACAAAATTATCAATATCAGTTTAAAGAAAAAGGTGCGGGTAGATTTGGTTTTTGGGGTGAGCTATGAGGCGGATATTGACAAAACAAAGCAAATTTTGTGGGAAATTGCAGAAGCGGATGAGCGTATTTTGCATCAACCTGCTCCTCAAATTGAACTCTCAGAGCTAGCAGATAGTAGCGTGAACTTCACAATGCGAGTTTGGATTAAAAGCAAAGACTATTTAACGATTCATTTTGGTATTACTGAAAAAGTCAAAAAGCGCTTCGATGCTGCTGGCATCGGTATTCCTTTCCCACAAAGGGATCTGCATTTGTATTCAGTGAAATAGGCGATCGCCCATTCTGATTTTCTGATGCAAATATCACGACCAAGATCATCACCTCCCCTTTGATTTTCCCCGCGTTTCTGTATCGTCGTATCTCCTTGTTTCTCAGAAATGTAGACTTAATCTTTAACCAAAATAGACCTGAACTAAGGGTAAACCTGAGGATAGTTAATCGGCTCAATATAGTTACCATCACATTCATCTTTGGCAAGGAAGCGATCAACCACAAGCTGTGAACCCTTTAAGCGATAAAAACCGACACTACCGCAATCGCCTAAACCCCGACCTTTTGTGAAAATGCTGATGGTTTGCGTTGCTGGATCATAATCAGAAAATCCGGCGATCGCCCGTTCAGATTCCTCAATTAATTTGCCATTGAGATCCGTATAAAAATAAGTAATCGGTAAAACCGTAACCAAAGGCGCATCCGTCGTTTGCTCATAGAGATAATACTCTTGCAAAACTTGATAGGCCGTTGTACCGCAAACAAAATGGGCGAGATAGGTATTTTCGCCAACACGATAGACATTAGACGAAGACTGCGTAAAATCTGGTTCGTAGCGAATGTCTTGGCAAGCACCAACACTACTTCTATTGGCCATGAGATACGGAATGATTGTGCCGCTCAGATCAGCCTTTGTATAGGTTTTGGCGATCGCCCCATTTTTATTAATCGGCTCCACACCCGGTACATTTTGCGGCACTGAACGTATAGCAGCAGGAGGCGTTGCAGGAGGCACAGCCAGAGGCTCTTCCACTTTCCCCTCTGACGAGATAGAAGCTTTTGGAGCAGTGTCCGGAGGCATTAATGTCTTATTGTCCTCCTGATCAGCGATCCCTTCCGGGCGTTCTGACTCCTTTATGCTCGTCGTCGGTGAAGACTGACTAGTCGTGGTTTGGGAAGTCTGTTCCGTTTCACCACAGCCCAAAGCCAAAAAGCCAAAGCACAGCAAAATACTGACATAGCCGATTGATTTCATATTTCCACCACACAACGACAATTGCTTTCTCTATTTTAGTCCGAGGCTCTTTCCCTTATCCCAGAGCGACCATAGAATACAGGACAAAATAATCCTCTCATCATCGCCACAAAAACATTAGTCAAAAAAGCTCAATTAAACCTTAGAGTGGATCGCTGTAACCTTTAAATATTTTCTCAGCAGTGCAAATATTTCTTCCGTCCGAAAAGGCTTACGCAATACATAGTCAGCACCGAAAACATCTATGTCTTGATTTTCTGCCATTTGAAGACTAGCAGTACAGGCAATAATAATCACTTTGCCCCCTTGGGGCGCTTGGCGAATTTTTTCGATGGCAACCTCACCCGTCATTTCTGGCATTAATAGATCCATAAAAATCAAGTCCGGTTGCCACGATCGCCAAACTTCAACAGCTTCAAGACCATTTTTTACTTCTTGAATATCTACATTTGCTAAAGCTAAAACCTTCGAAAGCAGCAGACGATTAATACGACTATCATCAGCAACCAAAATTTTAGACTGAGGTGAATTTGAAGAAAGAAAAGACACAATAATATTCCCAGAGGTCATCTTAAGACCCAAGCTCATAAAGACTGATACATATTACTTACTTTAATGACTTTTCTTGGCTATAGAATCGAGTAAATGGCTGAATTAAGGTTGATCTTCACCTAAAGTTTTGATTAAGTTGGCCTAGAAAGGATTAATGGCCTCAAACAACTTCAACACTCGCAGCAAAAAAATCGTGTGCTGAATATCTTCATTCACTTCCGGGGCAAATTCTCGTTCCGCCAATTCTGCTTGTAAACTGGCATACTCCGCTGCTGTTAACACAGAGCCGTCTTCCGGCGATCGCCCTTCAGTGACCACCTCAGTCCGCAGTATTTCTTCGGGAATATCTTCTGGCGGCGGCAAGCTGATCGCGACGGGAGTAATGCCGAGACTCATTGCCAAACTTATAACTATTTTGCCCATCTTATTTTGATACCCTCAACTCCACCTGCCAAACACAATATCTGAGTCACTCACTATTTAGCCACAAAAAAAGCGAGGCTGCCCAAGGACAAACCTCACTCGTAAACGCCTATAAATTATGGCCTCCCAAGGAGGTGCGCTACAAAATTCTATTCGAAATCTTTTCTACCGGGGTTACGAGTGGGATCGCTAGATAGAAAACCGAAAATAAATAAAGATACGAAAAAGATAACCGTGATGTAAACAGCGATTTTAAGGGTGAGCATATTTATGGATCTCCTGCTGACACAAAACTAGGATATACAGTTAGTTTTATGAGGATAATTTATGTAACGTAACATATCATATCCCCACACTGAATTAGAAAAAAGCTCACTTTATCTTTATAACTTTCGCGGCATTAATCCCGCTACTTTGTTGGCAACAGGAACGTGAGTTTTGCTTAAGCATGCTCGGAAGTACGACGCGGTGAATGGGAGAGCGAGAGATCGGGAGATGTTTCTATGCAAACAATCCTCGCTTTCAAAAAATGCAAATTTTCGTGGCTTCCCCGTGTCTCTCCTTCTCCGTGTCTCCTTTTCTCTAAAGAATTTTGGCTACATTCTTATCCATAACTGACGTTAACAGGAGGGTTTAGGCGGCTCGGCAGGGCAAGGAGAAAAGCGGATTGATATCTTTTAAGATGCCACGGCTCACATCGACGACGGTGGTGATTTTTCAAGCGCGAAACCATCCTTGATGCCCTAGGACTACAGCGGAAAATCTTAGGCAATACCATTGTCAAAGCCCCTATCTATGGCAAGAAAAAGAATGCCCATGAAAAAGCTCCCAAGTGCCTGTATCAAGGACATTTGGGAACCGGTGCAACAATTTCTTTCTTGGTATCTATTATTAAATGATTGCTGAATCAATAGCATGGGTGGATACCCGCAAACTATATGTTGTTTCTGTAAAGGGCGATCGCCCAATCTTTTGTTTCGCTAAAGATACAGTGTATTTTAAAGAAATTTCCCGATGGGTAAAACATTGCAATAGGTGATCAAAAACGAAGAATGCGGAAGGGTTTTTGTACAATCTTTTAAGCTCACCTGCCCCCCAGCCCAATGACCGATAACACCCAAGCTCGCAAGGCCGACCATATCCGCATTTGTCTTGAAGAAGATGTCCAATTCCGTCGTAATACCACGGGCTTTGAGCGGTATCGTTTTGAGCATTGTTGTCTGCCGGAGCTAGATAGAGCCGAGATTGATCTTCACACCACTTTTTTGGGCAAAAGACTCGGCCTACCCATTTTGATTTCGTCAATGACCGGCGGCACGGCACAGGCAGAAAATATTAATGTGCGCCTAGCCGAACTCGCCCAAACCTATCGACTCGCCATGGGTGTTGGTTCCCAGCGGGTGGCGATCGAAAAACCGGAAGTAGCGCCAAGTTTTGCCATGCGCAAATATGCTCCCGATGCCTTACTGTTTGCCAATGTCGGTGCGGTACAACTCAACTATGGCTATGGTATTGAGGAATGTCGGCGCATGGTGGATTTGCTAGAAGCCGATGCGTTGATTTTGCATATTAATCCCCTCCAAGAATGTATTCAGCCTGCCGGTGATACCAACTTCAAAAATTTGCTCACGAAAATTGCTCAAGTTTGTGACCAGCTAGAAGTGCCGGTCATTGCCAAAGAAGTGGGAAATGGAATTTCAGTAAAAATGGTGCAAAAACTCCAGGAAGCTGGGGTCGCTGCCATTGATGTGGCCGGGGCAGGCGGTACATCTTGGGCAAAGGTCGAAAGTGAGCGATCGCCCAATGCCTTACTCCGGCAACTGGGACAAACCTTTGGCGACTGGGGCATTCCCACCGCAGACTGTGTTATTGATATTGCCCACTATGACCCAGAGATTCCCCTAATTGCGTCCGGTGGACTACGGAATGGTTTAGACGCTGCCAAGGCGATCGCCCTCGGTGCAGACCTAGCTGGTTTTGCCTATCCTTTCCTCAAAGCCGCAACAGAATCACCCCAAGCCCTCGAAGAATTGGTACAACTGTTAATAGCGGAACTTACAACAGTGTTGTTTTGTACGGGCAATGTTAATTTTGCTGAGCTTCAAAAATCCCATTGTTTACAAAAAACAAACTAGCGAGTGCCGCCTCTATTTCCATTTTTTTTGCCTGTCAGTATGAAAGATTTTTTTAAACAGGTTTTTAGCAGTTGTCTCGGGACAATGCTTGCCCTCGGACTACTGTCGACCCTTTCCATTACTGCTTTTGTCACCTTGATCGCCATCTTTTCCTCCCAGGATTCGCCGAGCGGCATCGAAGATGAATCAATTTTGGTATTTGACAACAGTTTAATTATTCAAGACCGCCAACCCTCTAGCAGTATTGGGGATGTGTTGGCAGGGGATACACCGGAAATTATGAGTTTGCGGGATGTCACCGAAACCATCCGAGCCGCGGCCACCGACGACAAAATTACAGGTCTGTTCATTGACGGTCGCCAAGGTAGCTTTAACGGCTATGCCACTTTAAAAGAAGTACGAGAGGCGCTGCAGGACTTTAAGGAAGCAGGCAAAAAAATCTATGCCTACGATGTGGAATTAACAGAACGAGAATATTATTTAACTTCCCTTGCCGACGAAATTTGGCTTAACCCCATCGGTGCGATGGAGATTAATGGCTTCGGTGCTGAACAAATGTTCTGGACAGGCGCTTTTGAAAAATACGGTATCGGTGTGCAAATTGTGCGCGCTGGCTCCTATAAAGGTGCGGTGGAACCCTTTACTCGCAAAGAATTTAGCCCTGAAAACCGGGAGCAAACTCAAGCTTTTCTAGGGGATCTCTGGACTGATTTTAAAAATACAGCGGCGGGCGATCGCCCCTTTGAGGCCAATACCTTACAGAATCTCGCCAATACCCAAGGCATTATTGAGCCAGAAGCCGCAAAATCGGCAAACCTAGTGACGCGACTGGCCTATTTTGACGAAATCCTCGACGAGCTTAAAACCTTTACGGGCACTGATCCTGAAGATGATATCCCCCAAATTTCCCTCGCGGCCTATCACGAAGAAGCTGTATTGGGTACGGACGAATTTTCTGACAATATTGTCGCGGTAGTCTACGCCGAGGGGGGGATTGTGGGCGGCGAAGGGACTCCCAATTCCATTGGCGGTGATTCCCTATCGCGAGAGCTGCGGCAGTTGCGCCTTGATGAACAGGTGAAAGCGGTCGTGTTACGGGTCAATAGTCCCGGTGGCAGTGCGATCGCCTCCGATATTATTTTGCGCGAACTTAAGCTGATCCGTGAGGCGGGTATCCCAGTAATCGTTTCTATGGGGGATATTGCAGCGTCAGGGGGCTATTGGATTGCCACGGAAAGTGACTATATTTTTGCCCATAACAACACTTTGACAGGATCCATTGGGGTCTTTGGGATTTTGCCGAATATCCAAGAAGTCGGTAATAACAACGGCTTTACGTGGGATACCGTTAAAACCGGAGAACTGGCAAATTTAGGGACAGGTTCCCGCCCGAAAACTGAGCAAGAGTTGGCGATTTTCCAAGGCTTCGTCAATGATATTTATGATGATTTCCTTGAGCGTGTTGCCAAGGCGCGGGGCTTAACGAAAGAAGAGGTCAATGCTATTGCCCAAGGGCGTGTCTGGTCTGGGGAAGATGCTAAAAATATTAAGCTTGTCGATGAAATTGGGGGTCTCGATGCGGCGATCGCCCACGCGGTGAAGGAAGCAGAATTAGGCGAAGACTTTATGGTGGAAGAATATCCCCTCAAGCAAACTTGGGAAGAAGAATTTGTCGAAAATCTCTTCGGTAATCAAGAAGCTTGGCTGGGTGATGATGTTGTTTCCCAAGAGTGGCAAAAATTTTACGAGAGTCTGGAGCTGTGGCGATCGCTCAATGACCCCAAGCAAGTCTATGCGATTTTCCCGTGGCAACTGGAGATTGATTAACCCCCAGCGGTTTATTGGCTTCAATTCCCTAATATGCCTAGCCTGACGTTTTAAGAAATATAGAAAAACTCGTTAACCCCCAATGCAATCCGTTATCACAGAAAAGAGAGTCTGGGGAATGGTATGGGATTTCGTTGGCGTGTTGGGAAATATTTTTTAATCTTTGGGATGACCGTCATCCTTATCGTCAGTGGTTTGGTGGGTTGCCAGAATAATGCCTCGATCAATCAAGTGCAGGTCACAGACAAACCCATTGCCCTACCCCAAGTCGATGCTCTGCCGACACCGGAGTTACCCGACTGGATTGAATCCATTAGCCCCCAAGGCACGACTGAAAGTTTGGCGCAAATTCGGGTGTTGTTTAAAGAACCGCTGATTCCGGTTGAGCGCATTGATACGCCAGAGCAAAAGGACATTCTCAAAAAGTTTCAGCTGATACCGCCGATCGCCGGGCAATTTCGGTTTCTCACGCCAAAGATGATTGGCTTCCAAGCGGAGCAACCTCTGCCGAAGGCGACGCGCTATCAAGTCACGATTGATGCTGGTTTGGGGGATCTCGCAGAACACCAGTTAACTCAAGCTTTGCAGTGGACTTTTGAGACGGAAAAAATCAAATTATCGGGTTTACCCGGTACACCAAATCAGTTAGACGAAAGCTCCCAACCCCTCGGCTTACAAGACGAAAGCCGCATTGCGAGTAATATTCCCCTTGACCTTGATACGGCGGGCGATCGCCTTTTATTTATTAATGACGCTGACGACACTCAGGCGGTTAAGGCTAATGTGACCCTCGAAATGAGTGATGAAATAACCCAAGGGCAATTTATGCCGGATCAGGAGCAGTGGCATTACTTGGTTACACCGAAAAAACCATTAGCGAAGGCCACCCACTACCGCCTCGAAGCCCAACCGGGATTAAAGCCGTTACAGGGTAATTTGTCTTTAGAACGGGCGATCGCCTCCCACTTTAAAACCTATGAACCCTTCCGTTACGACAAGGTAGAATTTTACGGAGAACCGGGAGCTGGTGCTGCTTTTGGACGCTTTGAACGAGGCAGTCCCTATCTCTATTTCAACAATGGTATTAACGCAGATTCGGCAGTAAATCATATTTCCATTAGCCCTGAACCAAAGGACAATGAAGACTTATTTTTGCGGGCATACAACGGTAGTCGCTCGGTAGAAATTAACCCTTGGGTACTGGAACCGCAAACGGAATATACCGTTACCCTCGGCGCGAATTTAGAAGATGAGTTTGGGCAAACCCTCGGCACAAAGAAAGAAATCAAATTTAATACGGGCGATGTGGCGGGCAATATTTGGGCGCAACGGGATTTGCATATTTTCCCAGCGGGAACCGACCTCAGTCTTGATGTGGAAACGATTAATTTGCCAGAGAACAGATTTCAAATAGGTTATCGGGAAGTGCAGCCGACGGATTTGGTGTACTCGGAATTGGCCTATCCGCGCGGCAATAATACCGATCTTGTGCCGAACAAATCGAACTGGGAAACGCAATCGGTTGAGCAAACCAAAAATGCTCTTGTTAAAACTCCCATCAATATTCGCGACAAACTAACCAATCAAACGGGAATGCTCGCCTATGGTGTTACTGCAAAAACAAATCAGTATCTTGCTGATGGTCAACAAAAATGGCGATCGCCGGACTTTTACGGCATGGTACAACTGACAAACTTGGGAGTTTTTGCCCAATGGTTTCCAGAGTCAGGCATTGTGCGCGTCCATCATCTCGATACGGGAAAAGCGGTTGCTAATGCAGATATCCAAATTTATCAATCCCAGTTAGACAGTAAAACGCGGGGCAATCCGAGGGCTTGTGCGACGGGCAAAACGGATGGTGAAGGGACATTGATTTTGGCGAATAATCAATGGCGTAGATGTTTGCAGGGTCAAGAATATGCACCTCAGCTACTAGTCATTGCGAAGGAAAATTCCGACTGGGCTTTTACCCGCACCCACGAATATAGCGGTGCTTACGGCTATGGCATTTACACCAGCTGGGATAACGGTGAGATTCAATCAAGAGGCACAATTTTCAGCGATCGCCAACTGTATCAACCCAGCGAAAAGGCTTATTTTACGGGCGTTGCCTATTACCTAAAGAATGGCAAACTGCAGCGTGATTTCAACCAAGATTACAAGGTCATTTTAAGTAATCCAGAGGGCAAAGAAACAACGCTAGGCACTTACAAAACCAATAAATTTGGGACATTCTCCGTCGAGTGGGATGTGCCGGAAAAGCAAGATTTAGGCAATTATTATCTCCGCGCCGAAGCGACGAATGGCAACAAAATTTATGGCGATTTTCGGGTAGCAGAGTTTCGTCCGCCAAACTTTAAAGTCGATCTTGGACTCAGTAAAAAATATGCCGAAATGGGCGATCGCGTCATTGCAGAAACCAGTGCCAATTATCTGTTTGGCGCGCCTGTGGGCAATAGCAAAGTAGATTATTTTGTGACGCGGACGCGGGGCTTTTATCGACCGGATGGGTGGGATGAGTTTACCTTTGGGCGACAGTGGCATTGGTCAGAGTCAGAGCCGTCCATCACCAGCGAGGTGCTGCAAACAGAACGCAAATTAACTGATACAGGTGAAGGTTCCCTCGACATTTCGGTAGACAATGACTTGCCCTATCCCGTCACTTATCGCGTGGAGGCTGCTGTTACTGATGCGGCGAATTTATCGGTATCTAATACTCAAGTGTTTACCGCCTTGCCGAGCGATCGCCTGATTGGCTTGAGCCATGATTTTGTCGCGGAAGCCGAGAAACCCTTTAATGCCCAGCTTTTAGTCACTGACCCCGAAGGACAACCCATTGCCGGACAGACGGTAGATGTGGAGTTGCAGAAAGTTAATTACAGTCGCGTCACCCAGATTATTGAAGGCAGTCGCGTTAATCGTCCCCAAGTGGAATACGAAACCGTCGATACTGAAACCATTAAATCGATCCTTGAACCAATTCCCTTTGAGCTCACGGCGACCGATAGTGGTTCCTACCGCATCCATGCGTTAGTGCGTGGTCAGGATGAAGCCGCAGCAACGGATAGTTTTATTTGGGTGAGCGGTGAGAATTGGGTTAATTGGGGCGATCGCTTTGATAATAATCGCGTCGAAGTGACCCTCGACAAGGAAGATTATGAAATTGGCGATACGGCAACGGCGTTAATTCAGTCTCCCTACCAGCAAGCTGAACTGTATTTTTCTGTGATTCGCCATGGCGTACTTTACGAAACCAAGCAAACGGTTTCCGGGGCTGCGCCGACTGTTAGTTTTACTGTCACCCCCGACATGATGCCCAATGCGGCGGTGAAAGCGGTGCTCATTCGACAGGGAGAATCCATCGAGGAAGCTCGTAAAAATGGTGTTGATAAGCTGATGAAAATTGGCTTTGCGGATTTTGGCACTGACCTAAAATCGAAAGAGCTAACCGTTGCAGTGACTCCCCAACAGGAAAAACTTACTCCCGGAGCCGAACAAACATTGCAGCTCGAACTCAAGGATCAGCAGGGTCAACCTGTTGCGGGACAAGTGACGGTGATGGTGGTAAATGATGCCATCTTGCAGCTCAACGGTTATCGTCCGCCAAATTTGCTGGATGAAGTGTATCGCGATCAACCGATCGCCACCCGCTGGGCTGATAATCGTCCGAATGTCACCATTGCGCCCCTCGACAGTTCTGAACAAAAGGGCTGGGGCTATGGCGGCGGTGCATCTTCCGCTTTGGCGAATACGAGAACCCGTACCGACTTTCGGGCGATCGCCTACTATAACGGCTCTGTTTTAACGAATAATCAGGGGCAAGGGTCAGTGAAATTTACGCTACCGGACGATCTCACCACATGGCGCGTTTTAGCGGTAGCCACTGATGAAGACACCCGTTTTGGGAATGCCGAAGCGGAATTTATTGCCACGCAACCCCTACTGACAAATCCTGTTTTGCCGCAATTTGCGCGGATCGGCGATCGCTTTGAGGGTGGTGTTTTGGTCACCAATACAACAGGAAGTAAAGGTCAAGTGCAAATCCAAGGGGAAATGGATGGCGCGCTGGAATTTGGGAAAGGTCGTAAGCAACGCCAAACCCTGAAAGAAGATATTGGTAATAACTCGCAGACATTCCGTTTACCGTTAGTGGCGACCGAAGCTGGCACTGCTACGGTGAAATTTACGACTCAAAAAGGCCGTGATGCCGATGCTTTTGAAGTGCCCCTCGAAGTGAAACAGTTATCCGTCAGAGAACAGGCGATCGCCACAGGGATTTTGACAGAAGACGAGGCGACTATTCCCCTAAAAATTGATGGTGAAATGCTGCGCGACCAAGGCGGTTTAACGCTGACTTTGGCGAGTACCCTCATTCCAGAGTTAACTGCACCCGCAAAAGAAACCTTTTACAACAGCGATTTTCCCTTCCTCGAACCGACGGCGAGTCGATTGACCATTGCGGCAAATTTAGCAATTTTGCAACAACGATATGGTCAAGCTTTTGAGAATTTTGAGATTCAGTCAGAAGCTCGCCAAGCCCTAGAAGATTTAGCGCAATTGCAATTACCCAGCGGTGGTTTTGGTTCCTATCCCGGTGATGAAACGCCCGACCCCTACGTCAATCCCTACGCTGCCGAGGCGATCGCCCTTGCCCAGAAAGCGAATCTTGATGTTCCGTCAGAGCTGGTGAATCGTCTACAAACCTATCTCGATCAAACTTTGGCGAATCCCGCACAATTTAGTACCTGCGAATCGGAAAGTTGCAAAGATACCGTCCGTCTGGGCAACCTTCTGGCACTAGATCAATTTGGAAATGTTCGTGGAGATTTTGTTTCAGATCTCTATAATGCCCGCGAGGAATTTGATACCGTCAGCAAAATTAAACTGGCGCGTCATTTAGCCCAGTTGCCCGATTGGCAAACTCAAGCCGAGGCGATCGCCGACGATGTGAACGAAATCATTTATCAGTCCGGACGCACGGCTCAAATTAATCTGCCCCAACGCTGGTACTGGTATCACTCCAACACAACTGCCCAGGCCCAAGCTCTGCAACTGTTTATAGAAATTGGGGAAACACCTGAAACTATCAGCCAAGTTCTGCAAGGACTGCTCGACCAACGGCGGGACGGCACATGGCAAACCACCTATGACAATGCCCAAGCTCTTACAGCTCTAACTCGTTACAGCGATACCGAATCAATTCCGCCAAACCTAAGCAGCACCGTTAAGCTGGATCGCAAAAAACTGGGTGACTTTGAATTTCGCGGCTACGAAAAACCCACTGTAACCCTCGACGTACCAATGCAAGAGCTGCCGAAAGGCGATCGCCAACTGATTATTCAGAAAAGTGGCGATGGGAAACTCCATTACCTCAGCGAACTGGAATATCGACTGACAGGTAACCAACCCGGCAAACTCAACGGACTGCGCATTACCCGTAATATTCGCCCAGCCAACGAAACGGAAGTTGCTCGAAAATATGGTCTTTACGATCTGCGCGAACCCTTTCATGTCGAAGCTGGACAGGTTTTTGATATTGGCCTAGAAATCATCACCGACCATCCGGTTGATCATGTCCAAATTAGCGATCCCCTACCCGCTGGCTTAGAAGCCATTGACACCGACTTCCAAACGGCCACCACCTACTACCAACCCCAGAGCGATAGCTGGCAACTCAATTATCAAAAAATCTACAAAGATAAAGTCATAGCCTACGGCGATCGCCTCAATGCAGGCGTTTATAATCTCCACTATCTCGTCCGTGCCGTCACCCCCGGCAACTTCGACTATCCCGGCGCAGAAGTGTCATTGCAATACAACCCCGAAACCTTTGGCCGCACGACCTCATCCCAAATCCAAATCAAATAAAAGCTGATGATCTTAGTAGCAATAAGTTTGTGAGTCACCCAACCGTAATCGCTGAAGTTTTGTCTCCCAGCACTTCGTCCTATAACAAAGATTTAAAGCTTCGGTATGATCGCCAAATCGAAAGTCTACAAGAATATATTTTGATTCATTCTGAACAGCAATATGTGGAACTTTTCCAGAGACAAACAGAAAAAATCTGGGGTTATAGTGCCTATTCTGAAGGGAGTTTTGAGCTTGCCAATGTCGAATTTAGCTGCGATTTTTCGATGCTTTACAACAAGGTGATTTTTGATGATTAGTCAAAGTGGCAAAAACTGGTCATTTGTCTCGGAAGCACAATTAGAAGACTTTGTTTGGTCTCATCTAGAAGAACTCTTTGGAGTCACACCACTAGCAAGACAATTTTCGGTAGACAATCAAATTTGCGATATTTTGGCAGTCGATTCGGACAAGCGATTAACAATTATTGAACTAAAAAACTCTGAAGATCGTTATCTTGTTAATCAGTTAACACGTTACTACGATGCACTGGTAACGAATAAACCTCTATCAGAAAATATTGACTACCGTAAATCGATTCAACTGATTGGAATTACTCCAACAGTCCATCGCGACAATTGGAGCGATAAAAAATATAATCGCCTTAATATTCAATTTTGGGAATTTGGTGTAAAGCAGTTAGCGAAAAGTCAATTTCAGTTTTCTTTAAAAAATTTAGAGGCCGAAGAGCAGAAAAATATTTTATTTAGATTTGAACCAGTTCAAACAGAAATTGAGATACCTGAACCTCCACGAAAACTATTGAATATGTTGACAGATATTGCGGAGGGAAAGAGAGAAAAAATATTGGAAATCCGTAAAAAGATTTTGAGCTTTCACGAGCGGATGAAGGAATATTCTTCTGGAAGTGCCGTGCTGTATGGCAGTGCAAAAAATAAAACTTGCGCAGAACTTCGCTTTGATTCTAAACGTAATGACATAGCATTATTTCTTTGGATTCCATTTGGAAACCCTAGTAGAAAAACAGTAAATCGAGTTAGGATTTGGACTGATTTTGAAACAGTCACAGATTTAGGTCACGTTCCAAAAGGTTGGCTCTCCGGGAATGAGTATGCTGAAGTAGTAAAAGCAATGTCGTTGAAACGATGGTTCCATTACTAACCCAG
>NZ_MRBY01000062.1 GCF_001904615.1 [Limnothrix rosea] IAM M-220 | reverse complement strand
CGTGTCTCCTTTTCTCTAAAGAATTTTGGCTACATTCTTATCCATAACTGACGTTGAATAGATCTCTAGAGAAAGACTAAAGACTCGATCTTTCTGCCTAAAACTGATAGATACTTCGCAGCAGACTTAGCGGGTTCTTTTATTAGAGAGAGAGGCTAAAGATGGGTTCTCAATTAGATTGCGCGACCTCTCGAAACCTTTCCCCCTCTGGATGCCCTCCCCCAAGAGAGAAATAAATCACTCCAGAGTTTACTTGAAACTTCCATCTTCCCAACGACCATGGATCTGTCTCTGGCGATCGCCAAAAAAAACTCTGCATTTCCAGTTGCTTACTACATTTCAAACTATAGTCGAAGCCATCAAAGTTCAGAGATCGAATAGGCTTCAAAGCCCTAGCCAGTCAGGATTTAACATCTTGAGCCCCACCGCTCTTGCCGACCACAACGAGAAGGCTCTTAAAAGTGAGGTTTCGTTTGTTTAGTCAATGTCACTGTGTGTTGGTATTTACGCCATAAAAAAAGCTCCCCTAAAGCGAGGAGCTAACAAATGCAGAAACAACTCATCTAATTCTTTAGAGAGTCAAAGAATGGGTATTGTTCTCGATCAGGTCGGCGAGATCCTTGAGGAAAGCTGCCGCATCTGCACCGTAGATAACGCGGTGGTCACAGGTAATATTCACAGTCATCGATTTTTTCACACCGAAGAGACCGTCTGCTGTTGCCACAACCTTAGGCTGCGCACCGCCGATCGCCAAAATAGAACCAGTACCGGGGGGCAAAATCGCATCAAAACTACTAACGCCAAACATACCGAGATTAGACAGCGTAAATGTGCCAGTGCTGTACTCATCGGGCTGGAGTTGCTTAGAACGAGCGCGGGATACAAGATCTTTCCATGTACGAGACAAAGAATAAATATCCATTTGGTCTGCCCCTTGGAGAACAGGTGTGATTAGACCACCATCCGGCATCGCCACGGCGACTGCAATATTGATGCCATTACTGTATTTGATCGCGTTATCACCAAAGCTTGCATTGACAACAGGGTGTTTCTGGAGAGTTACGGCTACAGCCTTGGCAAGGAGACCAGTCATGGTTACGCCCTTGCTCTTAATTTGTTTGTAGAGCGCATCCAGTTTGTCGGTGGCAATGTCGTAGGAAACGTGGAAAGTGGGGACTTCCAAGCTCGCGTTCATGTTGCGAACCACGGCCTGTTGAAGCGTATTTAGGGGAACCACTTCACCGGGAGTCACCGAGGCAACAGGTGCTGGTGCTGGTGCGGGCTTTGCTGCTGGGGTGGCGGCGATCGCCGCAGTAGTCGTTGCAGTTGCTGCTGGAGCTGTGGGTGCTTTGCCTGCTGCCGCTTCTACATCTTGAGCAACAATACGACCGTGGGGACCAGTCCCTGCAACGGTCTTCAGATCAACGCTAAATTGTTTAGCGAGCTTTTTCGCTCTGGGGGAGGCAACAATTCTACCTTCATTGACTACCGGAGCAGGAGCCGGTGTGGTCGCTGGGGTGGTCGTTGTCGCCGCCGGAGCTGGGGCTGGAGTAGGCGCAGGAGCCGCCGGAGCTGGAGCTGGTGCACTACCGCCACCTTTAAGAGCCGCCGCCTTTTGCTTGGCCTCTTCGATTTCTGCTTCCGTTTCTGCAATGAGGGCGATCGCCGAACCCACAGGCGCTTCATCACCCGCATCAACAACAATTGCCGCAAGGAAGCCTTCATTAAAAGACTCCACATCCATATCAGCCTTGTCAGATTCCACCACGACAACGGTTTCACCTTTAGCAACTTTATCGCCCGGAGACTTTGTCCAAGAGACGATCTTACCTTCGGTCATCGTGGAACTGAGGGCGGGCATGAAAATATCGTGAATCATGGAGGAATCTTTTTTTCTAAAACAACGACGGGAACAAACTTTAACTAGCTGATTTTACCCCATTGGGGGTGGCAAATTTAGGAATTCGCTGTCAAAGAATCAAGGTCTGCAAGGACTTCTTGGCTATGAATAGCAGGGTTTACACCAAGATAAACTTTACGCAAAAGACCCTCAGGATCAACGAGATAGGTGTGGCGGAGAGAATAACCTGTGAGGTAAGAACCATAACTTTTGCTCACTTCGCCTTTACTGTCTGCGAGGAGCGGAAATTTCAGACCTTCTGCATCGCAAAACTGTTCGTGGGAATTGACATCATCCACACTAACGCCAAGAATTTGCACATTACGCTCGTTATATTCAGGCAAATCCTGTTGAAAGCGTCGCGCCTCAAGGGTGCAGCCGGGGGTAAAGTCTTGGGGGTAAAAATACAGCACCACCCATTGGCCGAGATAATCACTCAAGGAATACTCGTCAATTTCACCGTCACCAGCATTACCGAGCAAGGTGAATTGGGGAGCGGGTGCATTGAGATCAGGTTGTTTGCCGCCGAGGGCTTGGGCTTCATTGGTCGGTAACCACAGCAACGCAACAAGGCACAGGGAAATCACGAGGGTGCGAAACAGTTTAAACATACGGAGATCACAAAAATTCACTCTATATGTTGTAGCGTTTCTCATAAATTCAAGGGGGAAGAATAACGATTCTTGCGGAAAATATCAGCTAAAACTTTCGCGGTGAAGTCGTTGTGGAGATTGCAGTTAGCCGAAACTATTTGAGTTATTTTTAGAGGAGAGATTTAGTGATCAATAGCTAAGTTCGGTAGCTAAGTTCGGTGAACAGGCGATGGAAATATTGGGCTTTTTAGGGATTTTAGGCGCAGTTGTGGTGATTGGCGGTTTATTAATTGTCACTTTTTACTACTTTGGAGTGGTTTTTAGTGTGCTTTTCTTACACAATTTTGGGCCAACATTGTTTGGGATCACGGTGTGTGTGTTCCTCTGGCGATCGGGTTTAGATAATATCGGTGTGTTATTTGCCATTGGCGGCATCGTTGGCAATTTTTACTGGTTAAAATCACCGCTCTCTAAAAAAGTTGATGCGTGGCTAGGTAAATGGTTACCGATGTATAAAGATACCTATTCCCGCGATCGCTCTAATCCTATGGCTGGTAAAGTCGCTCGCTATGATAAGGATGGCAAGGTCATCGGTTATCAAGATCGGGAGTAGTTCATACTGTTTATCTCAGTTGTTGTGGAGCACTCGAAGCGAATGATTTGGCGTAGGAGGTTTCTTAAAAGCAGCTTACAGAGGGTATTTTGCAGTTTGCCGTTGCTTGGTTGTAGCGTGGCGGTTGAATCTGTTCCACAAATGGAAATGCTAATTAGAGGGAATTGTGGGGAATTAGGCTGTGAGGAGTTGTGGCGATCGCTGTCTAATCGTTGGTCGGAAACTTTTAGCCAACTCGAATCGGAATGTCCTGAGGTTGCCAGTTATGGTTTTAATAGTTGGGAAAATGATGGCAAAACCTACGCGGGGTTGTGGTGTTGGCAAGCGAAAGAATCCGGCGATCGCGAAACCTATGGCAATTTGTTTCGTGTTTTTCCTTATCCCGGTGAGGAAGATTCTTTCCTTGCACCCACTGAATGTGGTGCTAATCCGGACTGTGGGTCTACATGGCAGACTCTAATGGCAGCGCATCCAGAAGTAATACGAGAGATGCAACAAACCTGTGCGTTACGCCAAGGGTTTTTACTCTATTCACAACTCGAAAAGCAGGAATATCAAATTAATTGCGGCTTTTTTGCGCCTAGCATTCAAATCGATAGTGATGGTGATGGTATCGCTGATGGTGAAGGAAAACCGACGGGTGTGGATATTGCGTTAGGCATATTGTCGCTATCGTCGAAACCTTAGTTCTCACGGGAAAATGTGGGGCGATCGCCGCGACAGACGCTATAAAACCAGTTGCAATGGTATTTTTAAACATTAATACTTTGAAATGCTTTCAATCTCGCTCGTTTCTAGAACTTGCCACCCGTTGCAGTGCAAGAAACTCGCTACACTTCTTATAGAGGGATTTCGATGGCACATCAAATCGTCCGTTACCGTTGCCGCTGCTGAGGAAAAACTATGACTGACCAATTTCAATGGCTCAATGCATTGTCTACCCGTGCATCCCTAGAGGGGGCGATCGCCGAAGTAGTGGCAGAGATCAAAGCCAAACTACAGGGCACAGCGGATCTTGGCATTGTGTTTATTTCCTCCGCCTTTACTAGCGAATATTCGCGGGTTGTGCCCCTCCTCACTGAAAAACTTCCCATGAAAGTACTAATCGGTTGCGGTGGCGCTAGCATCATTGGCACCGATGAAAATAATCGACCCCAAGAATTGGAAGATCGTCCAGCCCTCAGTCTAACCGTTGCCCACTTGCCGGATGTGACGGTAAAACCGTTTCAATTAACCGACCAAGATATTCCTGATCTTGATAGCTCTCCCGACCGCTGGACAAATATTTTTCAAATTGATAATCGCGACGATCCCGACTTTATTATTTTTGCGGATCCTTTCTCTTCAAATATTAATGACCTCCTCGCTGGCTTAGATTTTGCCTATCCTAATGCGGTGAAAGTGGGTGGTTTAGCTAGTTCTGGCGGTATGGGTCGCACTAATGGGTTATTTTGCTACACCGAAGAAAACCAAGAGCGATCGCCGATGTTGCGGGAAGGGTCTGTCGGCGTGGCGATCGCCGGCAAGATCACCATCGATGCCATTGTCGCCCAAGGCTGTCGTCCCATCGGCGATGTTTTCCAAGTGTCAGAATGTGAACGCAATATTATTACCGAGTTGTCCCGACAAGATGAGGACGGCATCACCAAAAATACTCCCCTCAAAATGTTGCAATCTTTAATTTCCGAACTAGATGCCGATGATCAAGTCCTCGCCCAAGACTCCCTATTTATTGGCATTGCCATGGATGCCTTTAAACAAAAATTGACCCACGGTGATTTTCTCATTCGAAATTTACTAGGCGTTGACCCCAAAATCGGTGCTATGGCCATCGGCGATCGCATCCGTCCCGGACAACGCATCCAGTTCCACCTGCGAGATGCCGAAACCTCCGCCGAAGATCTCACCGTTCTGCTCAAAAAATATCGCGACCAAAAAACTGACTTTAAAGAACCCTTCGGCGTGCTGATGTTTTCCTGTATGGGACGCGGCAAAGGTCTGTATGGCGAGTTGAACTTCGATGCCAATAAATTAGCCTCTTATCTGCCTAATCCCAACATTGGCGGCTTCTTCTGCAATGGGGAAATTGGGCCAGTCGGGAATAGCACATTTTTACACGGCTACACCTCCGTATTCGGCATTATTCGTCCCACCGAGAAAGCACCAAATTAGGTCAAGTTAAAACCTAAGCCTGCAAACAGCGAATCGCCTCTAGCATACCCCGCGCTTTATCGAGGGTTTCTTGGTATTCCCGCTCCGGCTCAGAATCCGCCACAATACCCGCCCCCGCCTGCACAAACACATCATGGCCATTGCCTTGGGAGCGCACAATCATCGTGCGGATCGTAATCGCCGTATTTAACTGGCCTTCAAAATCGTAGTAACCATAAACTCCCGAATAAGGGCCCCGTCGCTCCGGTTCTAGGTCATTAATAATCTCTAGTGCACGGATTTTCGGCGCACCACTTACCGTGCCCGCAGGAAAACAAGCCTGTAACAAGTCCCATGCCGACTGCTCTGGATCTAGTTCGCCAACCACATTACTGACAATGTGCATAACGTGGGAATAGCGTTCGATTACCATCAGATCCCCCACTGTCACAGAGCCTTTTTTACAGACGCGCCCCAAATCATTACGACCGAGATCCACGAGCATCACATGTTCTGCAATCTCCTTGGGATCTGCCAATAAATCTTTTTCATAGGCGAGATCTTCGGCGTGGGTTTTGCCACGGGGACGAGTGCCGGCGATCGGGCGCACCATAGCCTCCAATGTCCCTTCTGGTGTTTGCTCCGCTTTCACCATAATTTCCGGGCTAGAGCCAATTAGCTGCCAATGGCCAAAATTATAAAAAGACATATAGGGAGAGGGATTAATCAGACGCAGTGAGCGATACAGATCAAAGGGATGGCCATCGTACTGGGTTTTCAGCCGCTGGGAAAGGACGACCTGAAAAATATCACCAGCTTTAATGTGTTCTTTGGCGGTTTTGACATTGTGACAAAACAACTCTTTGCTGGTATTGCTGTCATAGACGAGGGGATCCTGGGTTTTCGAGTCTGCCCACTCCAAGGGTTTTGCGGCCACTGGCAGGGGTAATTTTAGCTTTAGCACGAGCTTCGTAACGCGATCGCAGGCATTTTGATAAGCTTCTTCGACAGAATTACCATCACGCAAATCCGCATAGGTAATTGCCCAGATCTTGCGTTTTACCTGGTCAAAAATAATCAGATTATCGACTTGCATCCAGAGGCCATCGGGCAAATCATCGGCTTGGCGATCGTAAACCGGAACGCGGGATTCGATCCACTGCATCAGCTCGTAGCCCCACATCCCAAACAAGCCACCGATACCCGACGGTAGTTCTGGCAATTTAACGGGATGAATGGTTGCTAAACAATTTTTTAAAACGTCAAAGGGATTGCCTGTAAATTCTGCCTCTTTGCCATCGCGAAATTTCTGAACCGTGCGATCGCCTTTATTTTCTAAAATCCAAACCGGATCACAACCCAAAAAACTATAGCGGCTGATGTTTTCGCCGCCCTCTACCGATTCCAGCAAAAAATTATAGGGATGATCCGCACAAACTTTGTACCACGCAGAGACTGGCGTTTCGAGATCCGCAACCCATTCTTGATAGACCGGAATAAAGTTGCCCTGTTCACTCAGATGACAGAATTGCTCGAAATCAGGAAAAATCATAGGTCTCTGTGGGAATTATCTCCCCGCAAACCGCTATCACGGTAGGGAAATAATTTAATGGAAAAATAATAAATATTCTCGACACAACAAAGCGGAAGCTCTATTGTTCAGCCTCTCATCATATCAGACTTTATTTGTGGATCTAGCAATACCGGCGATCGCCCTACTAAATCCACAACAAGCCCGAGACAAACAGCAAACAACTCACTTCCGCCGGTTTTCCGAAGCTAACATGAGCCTAGAGACAACCTAAGCTTCGTAGGGTTCAACACCAGAAAACTTAAGGGTTGCAGGCTCAGGATTACTCCCGATATTACGGTCAACCTTGCCATGAAACTCACGACCTTCGTTTACCTTCTCAGAAGGAACGCCATCGAGGGGATAAAGGAACTGAGTTTCGCCAGAAGGATAAATACGATAGATCTTATAGTCCTTAATTCTGGGCTTGAGTTGGGTTTTGAGTTGAGTGCCAAGGGCAAGGCACTGCTCCTTCCGGGCGAAATACATCAGGTTATCGCCTTCGTTCATAGTCGCAGCACCACCAGTAGGCAGTTCGAACACTTGCTCTTTAGAGGCAGACCAAGTGATGGCATATTTCTCCTCTCTTTCAGCAGCGGAAAGAAGACCACCCGTGCTGCCACCGAATTTCGGTGTTTTTCCAGTAAGCTCGTTAGACATGCTCAAAAATCTTTATTAAATAAAGGGTGTTTCGCAAATGCTATCACCACACCCCTACCCCACCGATCAAGTGTCAAGATCTGTAACAGATGTTTGCTGTTTGTAATAGAAAATCGTTAATACACTAAATTTTTGTGGGATTTTGCAGATATTTTGCTGTAACTCATCACAAAATCGGCTCACAAGCGTCTTAGCCAAAGACATTAGCGTAAACGGCGTTTTTCTCCTTGATAACGCAGATATTCGGCGACACAGGCAATGATCCCCGACACTAAAATCAGCAGCACACTTAAGGCGTTGATATCTGGTTTTACACCGGTACGAATGCGACTAAAAATCTCCATGGGCAATGTGGTAGAGCCTGTGCCAGCGGTAAAACTGGAGATCAAAAAGTCATCCATACTCAGGACAAAGGAGAGGAGGCAACCGGCAAGGATAGCTGGGGCTAGTTCGGGTAATAGGACTCTAATAAAAGCCTGAACAGGGGTTGCGCCAAGGTCTAGGGCGGCTTCTTCTAGGTTGGGATCGAGGCTTGCTAAACGGGAGGACACGACGATCGCCACGTAGGCGAGACAAAACACCACATGGGCGGCAATAATCGTCCAGAGGCTGAGGGGCAACCCAATAACGGCGAGAAACACTAGCGTCGCGACGGCGATCGCAATATCCGGCACAATCAGCGGTAAATAGGAAACACCCACGAACAAAGTACGCCCGGGAAAACGATATTTTGCCAGACCCACGGCCATCATCGTGCCGATAACAGCGGAAATGCCCACTGCCACCACTGCCACTGTCAAACTTTTCTGGAGGGCGGTAAAAACACGTTCGTCTTGGAAAAGAGTGCTATACCATTTCAACGAAAATCCTTGCCAGGAGCTACTGTAGGCGGACTCATTAAAGCTATAAAATCCCAAGACAAAAATCGGCAGATACATGTACAGAAACATCAGGCCAGAAAATATCGCTTGCCATGAAATCACCCAGCGGTTGCGGGATGCTGTTTTTTTCATTGTGAGAAATGCGTCTTGATCAGTGGTGGGTAGAGTGTCAACCATGATTTTTCTAGGGATGAAAGTAGATATCAACTGTGTGACATCTGCTTGGGTGGGGTAGTGCAGCCATGATTGGGGTTGTAATGCTTCAAGGTTAGTACAGAGTTAGCATCAGTTGTTGTTGAAATTTGTGGGTGAGGGGATGATTTTTGCCGAGTAGATTAAAAATCACGACCATGGCTTTCCTTGCACCGTCATTTTGGTAGGCGCGATCGCCGCCCACGATTTCTAATAAACTTTCTAGTGCCGTTTCGTATTGACCGACTAAGGCATGTTTTGCTGCACCGACATATTTTTCGTCTAATTCTGATGCCACAGCAAGGCTAGCGATGTTCTGGAGCAAGAGTTTGCCCCGTAGACTGTCGGCGATCGCCCAATATTCTGTTTGCTCTGGTCTAATTGTGTTGAGCATTTGGGTGGCTTCTTTAACTTTACCGAGGGGAATCAAAAACTCAGCAGCGGCGATCGCCACCTTAGGATGCTGCGGATATTGCTGAAATAACTGATCTAAGACAGATTTAGCAGCAGGCAAATTATTTTCAGACTGATAAACCCTGAGCTGATCAACCAAACCATCAATTTCCGAATTTAAATGGAGATTTTCTAATATTTCCCGAATTTTCTCCTCTTCCAACACCCCCACAAAACCGGGAATGAGTTTCCCCCGGGTCGCAATCCGAACATCAGGCACACCTTCAACGCCATATTCATTGGCCAACTCTGGATTTTGGTCAATATCAACCGTCGCCAGCACAAAATCATATTCTTTCACTAACGACTGCAAAATTGGCTTTAGTAGCTGGCAAGGGCCACACCAAGTCGCAAAAAAATCCACCAATACCACCGTTTCGTGGGATGCCGCCAGTACCGCTGTGGCAAAGGTCTGTTGATTGACCGCAATTTCCGTTCCCATGTCACATCACCCCCAAGGAATTTTTTCTTTATTTAAAACGATATTGACAGCGGCGATCGCCCGATTACTCCAAGACGATAAAAAAATTTGAGATAAACAACTTTGCCGAACGTAAACATCAACACAAAAATCTAGTCACAGAATTAAAACCTCCCGTACAATAAGGGCAACTTTTCCGATATGCTTTGCTTAAAGTAGGAAATACTTAAAAATTCACTGATTTTGACGGTCTCTACGTAGTTTTACGGAGTTTCCCGAAATCTAACCACATAGGACAGTGAGCTAATGCCATCAGATCAATTTTCTCCTCAGGGTTCGGACAGCACCGAGGCACGCCTGCAACAAATTAACGCAGATCTCGACCGACTCCGACAAACCCTAACCTCCCAACTCCAAGGAGAAATACAACAGCTTCAGCAACAAAAATCCCAACTTCAACAGGAAATATCCTCCCTCGAAGCGCAACGGCGATCGCTGATGCAGCAGATGGCACCGACCCTCGCCGCCGAACTCAAAAATATCCTCAACAAACAAAGTCCCGGTAACAGCTACAGCACAAACCTCAGCCAGGCAGAAGACTATAGCAATACCGCCAATCGTCTCATCGCAGACCTAGACTCCACCTTTCGAAGCACCTTTAAGACCCTACAGCTAGATCTAAATAGCTACCATAGCTCCCTATCCCAACAGCTGAGTCAGATGTATACCCTAGAGCAACAAGGAGAAGCCATCCTAGATGCCCTAGTCAGTCGCCTCAAAGAAGAGCTGCATAATAATCAATCCCGCTACGTGACCCCTCCCGTCATTCCCCAAGCGACGACACAGCCAGCAGCCGATTACGGTTACCAGCAAAACGACATTATTCAAGACGAACCACTAGCATCAAACATCACCTCAGAACCAGTCGAAGCAAAAACCTACATTCCCCGCCTGAACGATACCAAAACAGCAAAAAAAGAACTAACCTTCTCCAAGTCCCAGCTAGGACTGATTTTGATTCTGTTCTCATCCCTGATTCTGTCCCTTCAGAATGTCGTGATCAGCATCATCCTGAACCAAAGTTCAATTTTTGGCTTCATTAAAACCGGGGGCTATATTTCACCGGGTATCGGCAACTCGCTCCTTATTCTGTTCCTCAGGATGATTTTTGTGGTGCCGGTCATGTGTCTGATCGCCAAATCTTTGCATCCGTCTAGCTTTAAGGACATCAAAAAGTTCATGGAAGAGCGAGACTATCTGCTGATGGCGAAGGTTGCGGGTTGTGGCTTTGCGCTGTTTCTCTCGCAAGTGCTGATCTACACAGCCCTCGGCCCGCTATCCCCCGGCGTTGCGATTACCATCTTTTTCATCTTCCCCATTGTGACCTTGCTACTTGCGTGGCTATCTTTTGGGGAGCGTCCTAGCAATATTAGGTGGCTCGTTGCCTTTGTTGTGGTTTTAGGAGTGGGGTTAATTTCTGCTCCTTCTGGTGGCGCGCAAATTAGTTTGCCCTTTAGCAGTGTGCTTGCCGCGATCTTTTCTGGGGTTTCCTTTGCGGTGCATGTGCTCCTGATTCAGGCTTGTACCAAGAAAATTCACCCTGTGCCTTTTAGTGTGATTAACTTTGGCACAATTTTGATTTTTTCAACGTTCAGCCTCTTTCTCACCTTTACGCCATTTTTACCGGAGTCTTGGTCGATTAGTGTTGAGTCTGGTAAGGGGTTCAGTGTTTTGCTGAGCGGGATGATTTTGGGTGTTTTAACTTTGCTAAGTTATCTCGCAAATAATATTGGAATTAGTTATATTGGCGCGGCCATTTCTTCGATTTTCGGAGCAACAGGCCCGGTGCTTACTTCGATTTTGTCACTGATTATTATTGGTAAGACCCTCAGTGGACAGCAGGTTTTGGGCATGCTTGTGGTGACGGCTGGTGTGTTAGCCCTAAATCTGGAAAGGCTCTATGGGACTAAAGCCAAGCAAAAGGTAAAGGCGGCTGATTAGCCCCTTGCAAAAGTTGTATGTTCTGATACTATATGGGCAATGTAAAGAAATATTTCGAACTGTCGTGCTGGGAACGCGTAGTTTGGGATTTATTCGATGCAAACAACAACAAGCTTGAGTTTAACCGGCGATCGTGATCGCTGGTTTTTTAATAGGTACAGTTTCCGTGATAATAGAAATCACTTTAAATTTTTTTTTCGACACCGCCCTTTAAATCGGCTCTTTTTTTTAAGTCATGGATAATCTTGATTTTGCCCTCTACACTCAATACTCAGGCTACGCGACGCTCGCCTTCGCTATTTTGGCGATCGCCGGATTTTTGTTTAAGTGGGGAATTCGCTTCCGACTGGTCGGCACAACGGGTTTTATGATCGTGCTGACGATTGGTTTATTTGGCTTGAGCTTGGGGCTGTTTAACCGTAGCGTTGTGCCGGGAGCAATTCGTTACTCCCTCGTCTATGACAACGGCTCTAATTTGGCTGTCGTTACTGTGAAGCCAGAAATTAGTCTTTCAGAAGTTGATGCAACGTTGAGACAAGCGTCTGGTGATCTATTTTCCTACGGTCGTACTGGTGGTGATGCAGGTTTCTTAGTGCGCCTCCGTACCATTAAGCATCTTGCTCCCGGTGTCTCAGAACCTCTTTACCTTGGTCAAATTCGGCGGGAGATCACCACGCGGGAAACGGCAGACCTCGATATCCAGATTTATGAGGATAACTTCGCTAAGCTGCCAATTAACGACTCGATTAGTTAGGTTAGTTACACCGTGACATTTGCGATGTCACTTCAAGTTTTGTTTTCAGTTTTTTTATTATGGATCAGGTCTCTCTAACCTCAACGACTACGACAACAACACAAATCTTTGTGGCTCCAGCCCAAGTGATCAAAGGTGAGGGCATTCTCGCTAAATCGGCGATGGCGATCGCCCGTTGGGGAAAGCGACCTCTCATTGTTGGCGGTAAGCGGTCTGTTGCAGTAACTAGAGAGACTTTAAAAGTGATTGCTAAGGAACAGGCTTTAGAAACGGAAACGGCCTTTTATAGCCCCGACTGTTCTGAGACATCCCTGAAATATCTCCATAAAAAATTTAAAGGCCACAAGGCCGATTTTGTCATTGGTGTTGGTGGTGGTAAAGCCCTTGATACGGCAAAACTATTAGCTCACCAGCAACATTGCCCCGTCGTCACCATTCCCACTTCGGCTGCTACCTGTGCCGCTTGGACAGCTTTGTCTAATATCTACACCGATGCTGGGGCTTTTCAATATGATGTCAATTTAAGTCGTTGCCCAGACCTATTGATTTTGGACTACGACTTGGTAAAACAGGCTCCGCAGCGAACTTTGGTGGCAGGCATTGGTGATGCGATCGCCAAGTGGTACGAAGCCGCGGTTAGTAGTGGCCATTCCACTGATACCCTCACCATTGCTGCCGTTCAACAGGCACGGGTGCTACGGGATATTTTGTTCCAGAAATCAGCAGCGGCGATCGCCGATCTTGACAGTAAAGAATGGCAGGAAGTCGTTGACGCTAGCGTTTTACTCGCAGGCGTAATTGGCGGTCTTGGTGGCGCAAATTGCCGTACCGTTGCCGCCCATGCCGTCCATAACGGCTTAACCCATCTTGAAGCAGCCCATGGCATTCTCCACGGCGAAAAAGTTGCCTACGGCATTTTAGTGCAACTCCGCCTCGAAGAAATGTGTTTAGGCAGTCAACTTGCTAGCACTGCTCGCCAACAGCTATTACAGTTTTATCAAGCCATTAGCTTGCCCCAAACCTTGGCGGATCTTGGCCTAACGAAAATCACCCTGCAAGACCTCCAGAAAGTTGCAGAAATCACCTGCCAACCCCAATCCGATATTCACCGTTTACCCTTTGCCGTGACACCAGAACAGTTGATGGCAGCCATGGTGTCCACCCAAGTGCCAACACATAAAACAGCAGAGGCAATCCCCGCCGATTAGTAGCTAACGTCAATTATGGATAAAAATGTAGCCGAAATTCTCTAGAGAAAGGAAAACACGGAGAGGGAGAGATACGGGAAGCAACGAAAATTTGCATTGTTTGAAAGCGTGGATTATTTGAATAGATGCATAGAAACATCTCCCTATCTCTCGCTCTCTCATTCACCGCGTCATACTTCCGAGCATTCTTAAACAAAACTCACATTAGCTAAGCAAGGGAAAAAAGGGGCGATCGCCCCGTAATTTTGCGTAAAAAGCTGAAACAATAGAAAAAAATCCACTCATTCCCGAAGAAAACCAACAATTGTGACGGATAACGAGGGATACGGGAATCTTAGGTAAGGTATAAACTGGATAGCAAATCGCTTTTCTGGCAAGGTAGCATCCATCGCCTATGAAATCACAAGCCCTCCGACCCAAGACCCAAAACGACTGGACGCGCAAGCTGCTGCAAACCCTAAATCTTCGTCAGGAAGAGGGTGAGCGCACCCTATTAATGTTTGGCTTCTATACAGCGACCTCCGTTGGTTTGTTGTGGATGGAGCAAACAACCACAGCATTATTTCTCTTACCCACTGAAGAAGGTGGGTTTGGCGCATCTTGGTTGCCGATGATCTATATCGTCAGTGCCATGTTGGGTTCTGGCTTAGGATTTCTCTACTCATGGCTCCAGAATAACTGGGCATTACAGCGCGTTTTGATGTTCATCGTGCTGCTTATGGCGCTACCGTTATTGGTATTTCGAGTCAGCCTCGATCTGCAATATTTTGACGGTGTGCTCGCCTTTGTCACGGTATTTGTACTGCGACTATGGATGGATGCCGAAGACATTCTTAATGACCTCAATTCCCAAGTTGCAGCTAATCAGCTTTTTAATATTCGCGAAATTAAACGCGCCTATCCGATCATTTCCAGTGGTCTGCTACTGGGGGATGTGATTTCTGGCTTTTCTTTGCCGATTTTTCTTAAGTTTGTTGGCTTAGAAAATATGCTCATTGCCGCTGCGGTGATGATTTTGGTGGGTGGCGGAATGCTGTTTTACCTCACCCGTCGCTACAAGCAGGCTTTTCCCGATACGCCTGTTAAAGATTTAGAGGAATTTGAATCAGACTTTACGAGCCGCAAATTAACGAAATCTCTTAAGCGCTATATTATTCCGCTATTTTTGTTTTTCATTATGGGAGAAGTGCTATATCTCCTTGTGGAAGTGCAATATCTCGGAGAACTAGAGCTCAAGTTTCAGGGAGATGATATTGCGGGTTTTTTGGGGCTATTTGCCGGGATCTTAGGTCTATTTGAGCTCCTGACCCAGTGGTTTGTTTCGAGTCGAGCTGTGGAGAGGTTGGGGGTATTTGTGGCGGCAATGTTTTTGCCTGTATCTCTTTCGGTATTGGGTTTGGGGACGATTTTGCTAGATAAGCGATTTTTCTTTGCATCCTTTGATAGTGCAGAAATTTTATTTTTTAGTGCGATTGCGCTGCGGTTTTTCGATGAACTGTTGCGCTATACCCTGATTGCGGGCATTGAGCCGTTTCTGTTTCAGCCGATTCCATCGGAAATTCGCAGTTCGATTCAAACTTGGGTACAGGGGATTGCTGAGCCTTTTACGACGGGGGTGACTGGTGCGGGTTTGTTAGGGGCGATCGCCGTGATCAGCAAGGTGTGGGGAGATAGCGAGACGACAGAGACTCTCCGGCAAATCCAAGGCAGTATTTTTGTGGGGGCGATCGTCTTTTTTTCGATTATTTGGGCAGCCAGTGCGTGGTTCCTGAGATCCAGTTATGTAAGCTTGTTGGTACAGGGAGCAGAGCAGGGACGGCTGGGCTTTGGCAATATTGATCTCAATGCTTTTAAGCGGGCAGTGGTACAGGCTCTAGAGGAACGTAAAACCGAGGGCGATCGCCGCTCCTGTATTCAGCTACTAGACCGTATTGATCCGCTGAATCTGTCTGAAGTGTTAGCGCCGATGTTGCATCAATTTACGCCAAATCTACAACGGCAAAGTCTCGAATCCATGTTGCGATCGCCCAAACCCGAATATCGCCAACAGGTACAAGATCTCATTGAGCAAAAGCCACCTTTAGATGTCCTCGCCTTGGGTCTAAGGTATTTGTGGCTATGTGAGCCGAACCTCGATGCCAAAACCCTCAAACCCTACCTCAACGAACGCGTTGATCCCCTAGTCCGCGGCACCGCTGCCAATCTGATTATTCAGCGCGGCAGCACCATGGAAAAACGGGAGGCGACCTATACCCTAGAGGAAATGCTCAACTCCCACAAAGAACGCGAGCGTGTCGTTGGTGTCCAGTCTTTACCTGACGCATTGCACTCTACCCTCGTGCACACCTACATCCCTGAACTGCTACAGGACGATTCGGCTAAGGTGCGTTGTGCTCTGCTCGCCATCATTGCAGATAAGCGTTTAGATGAATATTACGGTTCCCTCGTTAAAGGACTTTATTTTAGTTCCACCAGAGAAGCAGCGAAAGAGGCCTTGATTTCCCTTGGTAATGACGCAGCAAGCCTATTGATTGGTGTGTCGGAAGATCCAAGACAAAGCGAATTTACCCGCCAGCAGGTGTGGTCAGTGATGGCAGAAATCGCCACGCCAGATTTAGTTGATGCTCTAATTCAACGGTTAATGAGCAGTTGGGGGACTGATCGCCGTAATTTGTTGCGGATCATCTCTAAAATGCCGCCGGAGCAGGGGATTGAACCGGTTCTCGAACGTCTCGGGCGATCGGGTGTGGAAATGCTCCTTGATCAAGAAATACTCTTCCTTGGTCAAATGTATCTAGCGGCGAAGGATTTTGCAGATCCAAAATTGGATTCGGAGGAGGTCAATCTTTTGCGGGCGGCCATGGAAGGGGCGAAAGAAGATGTGTTCGAGCGCTGCTTTTTGCTCATGAAGCTGCTTTATCCCCTGAGTGCTGTTCAGGCGGCAATTTTAAATCTTAATTCGGAGTCACAGTCGAGTATTGCTCTGGGTTTGGAAATTTTGGATAATACCCTTGATCTGCCCCAAAAGCGTTTGTTCCTTGAGTTATTTGATACGGGTACGAAGGCTAATTTACTTGCCCTGCGCAGCGTGGGACAAATTTTGCCTTACAATCCCATGCAGCCTAGCGATCGCCTCCGCCATCTGATTCAACTGCGGCATTTCATCTCCCCTTGGTTGCTTGCTTGTTGTTTTCATTTGGCAAAAGCCAAACATTGGAGTTTGGGACAGGATGCCGTTTTAGTCTGTTTGCGTCACCCCAATAGTTTTGTTCGAGAAGCAGTCTTGGCATACCTTAAAGAGGCAAGCCCGCGTATTTGCTTGGAGTTGTTGCCGACCCTCACGAACGATCCAAACCCAATCGTAAACGCGCAAGTTGAACAATTACGTTTAGAATTAGACGCCTTGGGTTAAGGTTTTAGTAAGACTGCCGTCTCCCCCTCTCGCCATGAGCAATGTTAAGTAGTTTCGACCGATTGTTATTTATTCGCAGAGTCTCGATCTTTCAGGAGCTTCGGGATGAGTTTCTCGTTAAGCTGGCCTCGGTCATGGATGAGCTTTCTTTTCCTTCGAGCCATACGATTTTTGAGCAGGGAGAGGAGGGGCGATCGCTATATATTGTGGTGTCTGGTCGCGTGCGGGTGCATATTGGTGATCAGGAACTGGTGCAGCTGGAGCAGGGCTCGATTTTTGGCGAAATGGCCTTATTTGACGCGGAGCCGCGCTCTGCATCCGTGACAACCCTTGAAAAATGTGATTGTCTCACTCTCAATCAACTACAGCTCATCGATGCCATTGAAGAAACGCCAGAAATTGCGGTAAATGTTACCCGTGCGCTGTCCCGTCGTATCCGGGAGCTGAATAGCAAAGTCAAAAGCTATGAAAGCCAAATTAATATCCTCAATGCGAAAGCCTAATTCTGTAACGCTTTCTCGCCGTTTTTAAACTCATTTATCTTTTCCTTGATGGTGTAAATATCTTGCCCTTTAATGGATGCGGGACTAGGATTAACAGTCTGGCGACAAAAGAGGTGCTTTGGGTTATGAAACAGCGAGTAGGGGTGATCGGTGGTGGTCAACTCGCATGGATGATGGGTGCAGAAGCACGCAGCCTTGGCTTGGAATTATGGTTGCAGACACCGAATGCTAATGATCCTGCTGTCTCTCAGGCAGATCATGTGATTTTGGCTGATGTGCAGGACGTGACGGCCACGGGGAAATTAGCAGAGCATTGTGATGTGGTGACCTTTGAAAATGAATTTGTTGATCTTGATGCCCTTGGTAAGTTGGTGGGCAAAGGGGCAAGTTTTCGTCCGACTTTAGATTTTTTAGCGCCGTTACTGGATAAATATGATCAGCGTCTTTGTTGTGAAAGGTTTGATATTCCTGTGCCTCGTTATCAAACTTGGTCATTGGGCGATCGCCTGCCGGAGGGTTGGCAATATCCGGTTGTCTTGAAGGCACGCCGCCATGGCTATGATGGTAAGGGTACGTTTGTTTTAAAGGATCAAGCGGCATTGGCTGCTTTGCCGTCAGCATTGGCTGGCACAGCGTTATTGTTAGAGGAGTTTATCCCTTTTGAGCGGGAATTAGCGGTGATGGTAGCGCGCAATCTTTCTGGGGAGATACGGGTATTTCCTGTGGTTGAAACCCAACAGATAGATCAAGTTTGTCACTGGGCGATCGCCCCGGCTGCCATTAGTAAAACGGTCGCCGAAAAAGTGACTAATATTGCTCGACATTTGGCGCAAAATCTAGGGTTAGTGGGCATTATGGGTATTGAGTTATTTCTTACTGCCGCCGGAGAAGTTCTCGTTAACGAAATTGCCCCTCGCACCCACAACTCTGGACATTTTAGTTTGGATGCCTGTCAGACATCTCAGTTTGCCATGCAACTCCAGGCGATCGCCGAACTGCCTTTGGGAAATCCAAAGTTGCTAACAGCAGGGGCGGTGATGGTCAATTTACTGGGTTTTGAACATAGCGACAGTGACTATATTCATCGACGACAGCTACTCATTCAGTTCCCGAATAGTCGTGTCCATTGGTATGGCAAAAGTGGGGCTAGTCCCGGTCGAAAATTAGGCCATGTGACCGTCCTAAGCGAAACAAGTAATCCGGAGCAACTCACGGCGATCGCCAAACACATTGAAAGATTGTGGTATCCACAAAGCGATGCATAAAGAGTGTTATAGACTTAATAGCAATGGTGACTACCAGCACTGCACAGCGTGGATTTAATCGCACTTCATGGAAACACAGGGACGCTACGAAGGACTTGAGAGGCGGCACGTTTTAGCCGGAGAATTCATCTTCAGAGAGGGTGATCCGGGCGACTACGCCTACATTATCGAAGAAGGTGAGGTGGAGATCTCGACGGTCATCGATGATAAGCCCGTTGTCCTAAACGTTCTCAAACAGGGAATTATGTTTGGAGAATTGGCCCTTGTAGATGGACGAACCCGCTCTGCGGCGGCGGTGGCCAACACTGACGTTCTTTTGACTATTGTTACCAAAGAGCAGGTCAATATGCGCGTTGACTCTGCCGATCCGATTTTGCGGATGTTGCTATTTGTGGTGATGCGCTACTTCCGGTCAGAAACCTCTTGGCGGATGCATGGCAAACCCCTTGAACCGACGGCCAATGAGATGTTGACCCAGCCAGCCATTGATTTAAATCGTCGCATAGACCAAGCCGTTGATCTGATCCGCATGGAAAGTGAGCTGCGCATGGCGATCGCCGAAAAACAGTTTTGTCTCCATTACCAGCCCATTGTTAATCTACAAACTGGGGCGATCGCCGGATTTGAAGCCCTCATTCGTTGGCAAAGTCCCTCCCGCGGATTTATTCGTCCCGATATTTTCATTGCCCTAGCCGAATCGACCTCCCTCATTTTGCCCATTGGCGAATGGGTTATTGAAGAAAGTGGTAAAGCACTCAAGGCATTTGAGGCCGCCTATCAACAGCCATTATTTATGAGTATTAATATTGCTAGCCGCCAAATTGAAGAGCCAACATTTATTCAAACCCTCGTCAAAAAAGTTAAAGAATTAAACATTGAAAACCGTCAAATTAAACTCGAAATTTTAGAACGTAGTCTATTTAATAGTGAGTTAGCCCAACGGTGGATTCAAGATATTCGTAAACTTGGTTTTTTAGTGGCGCTAGACGATTTTGGTACAGGCTACTCTAGTCTGCAATATCTTAATGATTATCATCTTGATAACATTAAAATCGATAAATCTTTTGTTGGTGGGCTGGGTAGTAAATCAAAAAGTTCTAGCCTGTGCGCGGCCATGATTAATCTCGCCGAAGCCCTTGAGATGAGCGTGATTGCGGAAGGGATTGAATGTGCAGAGCAAGCGACAGCCTTAAAAGAATTGGGATGTTTATTTGGGCAGGGTTATCACTTCTCTCGTCCTATGGTTTTTGAGGATGTTTTAGTCGCCTTAAAACAGTCATCTTTGCCTTTTGTTTCGTAGTCAAAAAAGATAAATAAAGTAAATCAAACAACCCAAAACTTCGGTGGGGGGCGATCGCCTACCAGCGCCTTTGATTAAGTGCTATTCCCTGTAATTCTGGCTCTCCGGGAATGAGTATGCTGAAGTAGTAAAAGCAATGTCGTTGAAACGATGGTTCCATTACTAACCCAG
>NZ_MRBY01000061.1 GCF_001904615.1 [Limnothrix rosea] IAM M-220 | reverse complement strand
CGTGTCTCCTTTTCTCTAAAGAATTTTGGCTACATTCTTATCCATAACTGACGTTATTTAACCCGACATTTAGCCAGAAAAAACCTTTGTTCTTAAGTATCATTTAACATTTTTAAAAATCTGTGGAAAACTTTAGTTCCTTTGTGGAAAAGATTTTTTCTATGTGGAAAACGTTCCCCTCTGGACATATTCAAAATTCCCACAGGGGCGATCGCCACAATCAACTAAAACATTAAAGACCCAACCATCAAGCCTTTACAAAATCATAGAGCGCCTCATATTCTTCCGCTGGGCCATGCCAAGAATAATCACACTGCATCCCTTGGATTTGTAACTTCTTAAACTCATCAGGATAAACATAATAAAGACCCAAAGCCCGATCCATAGACGACTCAAGGGCATGCGTATCCGTTTGGTAGAAGACATAGCCATTTCGCTCTTCCGGCGGACGATACTGATCATAGTCACGGTCAAAGACAGTACTGACTAAGCCACCAACACCACGCACAATCGGCACAGTACCGTAACGCAAACTAATGAGCTGAGTTAAACCACAAGGCTCATAATTACTCGGAACGACCATCATGTCAGCACCGGCATAAATCAACGTCGCCAATTCCGGATCAAAGCCAAGCTCAATATGACAATTGGGATTATTATTTTGATGGAATTTTTCGTGCCAGAACCAAGAATTAATTGTATTTTCCGTCGCCGAACCAAGCAAGACAAACTGCGCGCCGCGACTGAGGGCATAGTACAGGGCATGGTGTACTAAATGAACACCCTTTTGATCATCGAGGCGGCCAATAAACGCCACAATTGGTTTATTCGGATCTGAACTATCTAGTAACAGACGTTCCCGCAATACTTTTTTATTTTTTGATTTTTCTTCAATGTTTTCCCAGCTGTATTGAAAGGGGATACTATGGTCGACTTCTGGATTCCAAATGCTGTAGTCAATGCCATTGAGGATGCCTTTAAATTTATCTTGGTGCATGTGGAGAGTATGTCCCAAGCCACAGCTAATATCGGTGTGGTGCGCTTCCCAAGCATGGTGGGGTGATACGGTTGTGACGGCGTTGGAATAGACAATACCGCCTTTCATGAAGTTTAGGGCAAAGGGATTAAAGTTATCGCGTAGGCGATCGTAGTGGAAATAGTAGCCTTCATTGTTTAGACCTGTGGCGCGGAGAATATCGCCCCCCGTAATCCCCTGGTGCTTAAAGTTGTGAATGGTATAGCAAACGCGCTGTTCCCAGAGACCATGCCACTTATACATTTCAAACAGCATCACTGGAATTAAACCTGTTTGCCAGTCATGACAGTGGATAACGTCGGGTCGTTTATTGGATTTTTGGAGAAATTCGAGGGCTGCTTTACTAAAGAAGGCAAATCGTAGATGGTCGTCTAGACTGCCATAGAAATGTCCACGGTTAAAGAAGTTATCGCTGGAATGGGGCTCAATAAAGAAACATTGCTGTCCATGCACCCAACCGTAGAAAACCGTACAGTGAATAGCGCCGCTATACCAAGGTACCCAAAGGTCTTGGTAGGCCACGTGGAGTCCCCAAATGTGGTCATAGCGCATGCAGTCGTATTTGGGAAGAATGATCTCGATGGCATGTCCCCGTAGGCTAAGTTTGCGACTGAGTCCGTAAACAACGTCTGCGAGTCCACCGACTTTAGCGACAGGCGCGCATTCCGAAGCGATTTGGACTATATACATACATGTGGGCTCCTTTCCAATGATTTTTTACGGGGGGTTATATTTTTATAATTCGTTCAAAGATAAAGGATCTGTCCGCCAGCAGCAACTGCAAAATGGGGGAAGTGTGATTAGGATTTTTGGGGGTATTTAGACTTATTGTTTTACGAATAAAATCTTTGGGCAAGACTAAATGGTAAGGCTGGGATCGAGCTTTTCCCAGACATTAGTGTTTTGAATTTAAGAAAATTTGGCGATCGCCCCTTTTGTGAGACCTTTTCAATAAACATGAATAGATCAACTTCTTGGCACGGAAAAGTAAATTTAAGCTACGGTTCACGGGACAATCAAACGGTAGTACGTCGTTGCTTAACGGCTGCACCATTTCGGGTACAGCGACCGTTTTACCCAGATGGCGATCACGTTTGTCATACGGTTTTGCTTCATACTGCCGGGGGAGTCGTCGGTGGCGATCGCCTGTCTATAGATTTAGCTTTAGCAGAAAATAGTCATGTTTTCCTGACAACAGCGGCAGCAAACAAAATTTATCGCAGTAACGGCGAAGTTGCCGCACAAACCGGAGTAATCAACCAAGCCGCAGGCACAATTTTGGAATATTTTCCCCAAGAGCTCATCGTGTTTGACGGCGCAGATTACCGACAGTCATTGCGGGTAAATTTAGCACCGGGGGCGGTGTGGTGCGGTAGCGATATCATTCGCTTTGGGCGCACGGCGCGGGGAGAAAAATACCATTCTGGTCAATGGTGCAATGCTACGGAAGTTTGGCAAGAAGGCGAACTCCTCTGGGGCGATCGCCAACAGCTCCAAGGTAACCCACAATTATTTAGCGCATGGAATGGCCTCAACGACCAACCCATCGTGGGAACATTAGCTTTGGTCGGATTAGATATTCATGAAGAAAAAATCTCACAGCTCCGCGAAATAGCACCACCTCTAAAACAAGGATTAGGCGGCATCACAAAACTACCCAAAGGCTTACTCTGTCGCTACCGAGGCTCTTCTTCCACAGAAGTAAAACGCTGGTTTATTGCAATGCTACAGGCATGGCGATCGCTCTACTCCCCCCACAAATTCACCACTCCAAGAGTCTGGCAAACCTATTAACGACAAATCCATCCTCAACCTTAAAAAAGAACGATAGCCTTTGACTCCCACTTGCCTCCCTTCCAAAGGAGGTGCCGAAGGCGGAGGGATTCTCCATCAATTCCGCTTACTCTCAAAAGTTCTCAGACTAATAACAAAGAGAAACATAAAAAATATCCCAGAGCATCACTACCCTGAGATATTCAAAAGACTAAAAATGAAATTGACTTAAATACTCAATCCCGAATTACTTAAATCTAGTAAGTAGGAACCGAAGAATCCACTTCTTCGCTCCAAGCACGGATACCACCCTTAACATTAGTACCAGAAATACCAATCGTATTTTGCAAAATCGTTAGCGCCTGCGCAGAACGACCACCCATCTTGCAATGGGCAATGAGCTTTTTACCATCAGTCACCAACTCCTTCACTTGACTAACACCATCACCAGTTTCAATTTCCGGCAGAGGAATTAACGTCGCCCCCGGAATACTGGCGATTTCGTACTCATGGGGATTACGCACATCGATCAGTACATAATCATCCGCGTCACTATCAAGAAGAGCCTTAAGCTCCGTTACTGTCATTTCTTCCATACCGTCTTGCTGTTCAGCCTCCGCAGCTTGAGCTTGGGGAATACCACAAAATTGTTCGTAATCAATCAGTTTTTCGATTACAGGACGTACAGGATTCGGGCGCAACTTTAGCTCCCGAAACTTCATACCCAACGCATCATAGAGCAAAAGTCTACCGCTCAATGTGCTGGGTTTACCCAAAATGATTTTAATCGTTTCCGTTGCTTGAATTGTGCCGATAATGCCCGGTAGCACACCGAGAACACCACCTTCCGCACAGGAAGGAACCATGCCCGGTGGTGGTGGTTCAGGATAAAGATCACGATAGTTGGGGCCGCCTTCATAGTTGAAGACTGTCGCCTGACCTTCAAAGCGGAAAATCGAACCATAAACATTGGGCTTGTCCAATAAAACGCAAGCGTCATTGGTCAAATAGCGCGTGGGGAAATTATCCGTACCATCAACAACGATGTCATAGTCTTTAATAATGTCTAGGGCATTTTCAGAGCTGAGCCGGGTTTCATGGAGATCCACCTGACAAAAAGGATTAATCTCAAGAATGCGATTTTTCGCCGATTCAATTTTAGGCTTACCAACCCACGAAGTACCGTGAATAATTTGGCGCTGGAGATTGGAGAAATCGACCACATCGAAATCAACCAGACCAATTCGACCAATACCTGCGGCGGCAAGGTAAAGCAATAGCGGTGAACCAAGACCGCCACTACCAATACAAAGGACGCTGGCTGCTTTGAGCCGTTTTTGTCCATCTACGCCCACTTCTGGCAAAATCAAATGCCGCGAATAGCGTTCGTAGTCATCCTTTGTTAGTTCTACAGTGTCTAAATTAGGATTTAACATTATGGGTGTTCTGAGGAAATATTCAAGATGTGAGGTCTGGGGTCACGACCAAGAACACGAGTGCAGCTTTCCAGTCTACTGCGTTGTGGGGTTAGATTCTAGATTAACGCAAGGGAATAGAAATGTAAGATTGAGAAAATTTGTCTGCGAAACTTTGAGGAAAGTCTGTGGGTCGGGCTGAAGAAAAGTGCTAGGTAATTCGACAACAGACCCTATAAAATTTTGTTAAGGGAGATTTTTTCTGGTGATCTCTGGGAGAAAGCGCGCAATGACTCAAGGGCAGGAAGTAAACAAGGAAGAAGGGAACGGCAAACCCTCGGTCAAGCTTCCTGGTATCCAGAGGCAGTCTGTATCTGGCGTGACAAAAAAGTTGCCAGTGATTCTAAAGGGTTTTCTTTGGGGTACTGGTTTTATGGGAACGACGTTGCTTTCGGCGGCTGTTGGTACTTGGCTGGCGCTTTACACACCTTTATCTCGGATCGTTTTACCTTTTTTGCCTTCCCTTGAAAGTCTTAAGCAGGATGGGTTACAGCAGCTTGGTAGTTATTCTTTAGGGCGACCTGTCAATATTTTGGTGATGGGTATTGATCGTGTTGAAGGCACTGAAGGGAGTGAAATGTTTGATGGACGTAGCGACACGATGTTGTTGGTACGGTTTGATCCAACATTAGGGAATCAGCAAGTGAATATGCTATCGATTCCGAGGGATACACAGGTGATTATTCCTGAGCAAGGTTTGGCGAAGATTAATGATGCGAATGTCTATGGTGGTGGTGAGCTTGCGGCTCAGGTGGTGAGTGAAACGCTTAATGATGTGCCGGTTGATCGCTTTGTTCGTTTAACGACGGATACGTTTAAGGATTTGGTTGATGCGGTTGGGGGGGTGAATGTGTTTGTGCCCCAGGATATGAAGTATAGGGATGAAACTCAGGATCTTGATATTGATTTGGAGCAGGGCTGGCAGGTTTTAGATGGGGATCAAGCGGAGCAGTTTGCGCGTTTTCGTGGTGATCAGTATGGTGATATTGGTCGGGTGCAGCGCCAACAGGTTTTATTAAAGGCGTTACGGGAAAAGATTCAGTCTCCAACGATTATTCCGCGTTTGCCGAATTTGATTAGTTTGATCCAGGAAAATATTGATACGAATTTAAGCTGGGAGGAGATGCTGGCGTTGATGAATTTCTCTCGTCAGCTGGAACAGGATGATCTGAATATGGTGATGTTGCCGGGTCGTTTTAGTGATTCTGGGGAATATAATCGCAGTTACTGGATTATTGCGAATCAGGAAAAGCATAAGGTAATGCAGGACTTTTTTGGGGTTGAGCCGCCTCTGCAGGTTTTGGGGGATGGCAACTCGACGGCGATCGCCCCCCAGAGATTACGGATTGCGATTCAAAATGCCACTGGTGAAAATGGTATGGCTGGTGAAATGTCGCGCTATTTATCGCAGGAAGATTTTACGAATACCTATCTAGCAAGAGACTATCCTGATTTACTTGACCAAACTCTAATCATTGCCCAGCGAGGGGATTTTGCGGCGGCAAATTTATTACGGGAGGCGATCGGTATGGGTCGGGTTGAATCTTCTTCTGTGGGCGAAATTGAGTCGGATATCACGATACGTGTCGGGCGGGATTGGCTCCAGCGGGAAAATGCTGAATAGTCAGGTATCAGTGAACAGTTATCAGTGAACAGGTATCAGTGAACAGGTATCAGTGAACAGTTATCAGTGAACAGGTATCAGATATCAATGTTTTAGGTGTGTATTATTGTGCTGGCTTAAATTTAGTCGGGACTAATATCGATGGGGCTTAATCTTTTGTAGGTTTTTTAGGGCAATGAAAACGTTTCAAACAAAGGTGTTAGTGGTTGGTGGTGGTACGGGTGGTACTGCGGCGGCTTTGCAATGTGCGCGTAGTGGCGTTGATACGATTCTTGTCAGCGAGTTTGTCTGGCTTGGTGGTATGTTGACGGCGGCGGGGGTGGCGGCACCGGATGGTAATGAACTTTTATCTTTGCAAACGGGATTGTGGGGGGCTTTTCTCAGGGAATTACAAAAGCGTCAAAAGGAAGGGCTAGACCACAGTTGGGTCAGTATGTTTACTTTTGATCCGCGTTTGGGTGCTGAAATTTTTGCGGAATGGGTCAAAGCGGAAAAGCATCTCACTTGGATCTCGGGGCAAGTTCCTCTTGAGGTCAAAAAGCAGGGCGATCGCCTGACTGGAGTCCGTTTTGAGAAGTACGAAATTAACGCAGATATTATTATCGATGGCACAGAGTTGGGAGATATTTTGGCGTTGGGAGATGTGCCCCACCGCTGGGGTTGGGACTGGGATACTGAGATTACGATGGACGAACCTAGTGCCCTAGAAAAGCCGAATAAAATGTCCGAAACCTATCCGGTGCAGTCGCCGACATGGGTTTTTTATATGCAGGAAAACGGTGTCAAACCACCCGTTGGCTATAGCGATTACACCAAATTTAAGGGGGCTTGGAAAGAGGGCGATCTTGATTTATTTATGAATTATGGTGGGCTGCCGGACGGGAAATTTATGCTGAATTGGCCGATCGCCGGCAATGATTACGGCTTAGATGCTCATCGATTATTAGATCCTGATACCCGCCAAGATTTTTACAAGGATGCCCAAGCTCACAGTTTTGCTTTTGCCGACCATATCTATCGAGAGTCTGAGGGCAAATATGGCTTGGCAACGGGAATTTTTCCCCACAATTTAGGTCAAGGTAGTTTTGCTTTGATGCCCTATTTCCGCGAAAGTCGCCGCATTATTGGTACAGAAACATTCACCGAAGATCAACTTTTACCGGATGGAGATGTTGCTCTAATTCCCATTGATAGCGACTGGAACATTACGGCGATCGCCATCGGTAATTACCCCAATGATCACCACTATCCTGACTTTAAGTTTCCCCTATTTCCTAAGTCTATTAACTGGGGAGGAAGGGTGACGGGAACAGCTTTTACCTTGCCATTTTCTGTCCTCATTCCAGTAGAAACCGAAGGATTAATTGCCTGTGAAAAAAATATCGCAGTGTCTCATATGGCGAATGGCTCAACGCGTTTGCAACCATTAGTGATGAATACAGGACAAGCCGCCGGACAAACTGCCGCTTTAGCGATTCAAAATCACTGTTCTCCCCGGAATATTTCAGTGCGGGAATTGCAGGAAAAGTTATTAACAGATTTCTATGCTCCGGCTGCAATTATGCCTTTTTATAATTTGCCTTTAGAGCATCCAGAATGGCTGAAATGGCAACGGTTTTATCTCGATAATCCCGACCAATATCCCCAAACTGGTATCTGCCCTTGTAGTGAGTTTCAATCACCTTTAACTCCCCAAGCTAAAGAGTATTCTGGCACTGTCGAAAAAGTCAGCGATCGCCTTTATTATGTACAACTAGATAATAATCAAGGTTACTCCCGGTTAATTACCCTTAATCCAGAAATCCATCAGTGGCTAAGTGGGTTAGAGTCCTCTCAGAAAGTCAACATGTTTGGGCGTATCAATCACGCTGCATCATGGTTTGTGCTGGAGCAGATTGCTTAAAGTTTGTTCTTAAAATGTGAGCAATTTCTGTGCTGTGGGTTTGGACAAAGTCATGGTCAGCATTTTCAATCTTAAAAAGTTGGGCATTAGAGATTTTTTCTTGATAGGTTTCACAATGCCAAAAAGGAATATGTTTATCATTTCCTGCTGCTAAAACTAAACTTAAACATTGGACATGGTGTAGCTCTTGCTCGACAGTATCAACTGCGTCTTCAGGGCGAAGTCGAGACTTTAAAAAAGCGGCAGCCGCAGGTTGACTCATCATCGCATTCCGCGCCTGAACAATGGTTTCAAAATAGTCTTTTTGTCCGGCGATCGCCATCATCGGTCTAAGGGCAGCGATCGCCCAATCGACAATCGGTGTTTCCCAAAGTAAGGGTTTCAGATGATCATAGCGTCCAGTGAAACTATCATCTCGAATCCCAGTTGGTGCAAGCAATGCAATGCTATTTAAAGTACTTGAAAAATCCCCACGCCCAGCGGCGATCGCGTAGGCTGATGCCACCCAAGCACCATAGGAATATCCCACTAAATAATAATCTTCTAACGCTAAAGCTTCGATAAAAGACTGAAGAAAAACCACCTGATCACTAATCAAATAATTGATTTTTGGTTTAGCCGAATCCCCAAATCCCAATAATTCTAAATTAAAACATTGAAATTCGGATTTTAATTCTTCCACCAAATTATTTAAAGTCCAAGCATCACCAAAAAAGCCATGCAACAAAATTAAAGGCTTACCTGTGCCTGTGACAGTATAAGCAGCTTGATAGTCCTCTAGTTGAATGAAGTTTTTCATCGCGAATTACCGATCACTGGTTGTTTTGTTGTTAATGCTTGTTCAATGATTTTAACAGCTTTATTTGTACCGCCGGCGGATTGAATTTGTGTTTGCAATTTCTGAGCATTTTCGCGATAGGACGGTGTGCTTAAAACTTGCTGAATTGTTGTTTGTAATTTTTGTGATGATAGCTGGTTTAGATTAATAAATTCACCAGCCCCTGACCATTTGATTCGAGCAGCAATACCCGGTTGGTCATTCGTCACAGGAATTGCCACCAAAGGAACACCATAGGTTAACGATTCTAGGGTTGTATTCATACCTGCATGGGTAATCGTTAAAGTTGCCTTTTGGAGGAGTTCAATTTGCGGTGCATAACGGACAACCAATGGATTACCTTCAAGGGCGGGAAGATCTTCTGGATTTAATGCGCCACCGAGAGAAATTATGAGCTGAACATCGAGATCTTTGCAGGCGATCGCAATCATTTGAAAAACATTATCTAGTCGATTTTGTAGCGTTCCCATTGAGGCATAAATCAGCGGTTGACCTGTTAATTTATCCCAAGGAAAATCTATTTTTTTCCGACTTGTCGTGGTGTGATAGGGCCCCGTAAAATGGAAATGTTCAGCTAATTCACGGCGCGGAAACTCTAAAGCTGCTGGTTCTTGACAGAGGATGGCTAGAGGAGAGTCAAAATTTTCGGGATTTGGAAGATTATGTTTTTTTCGGAATGCCCTAGCTGGCTTTTGCACAGATTTCCCAATCAACGAACCAATAAGATGAATTGATTGATTTCTTAGTTTTGCCCACCATGTATTGCGATATTCCCAAGTGCTAAATACAGGTGGAACGCCAGCTTCTTGGTTAAACGGCAAAGCGCTACAAACGGTTACATAGGGAAGTTGTAAATAGTCGGCGATCGCCGAACCTTCGACCGTTGATTGATCAATTACGAAGCCATCCAACGCTAATTTGTTACAAACATCTATGGCATCTTTTAAGACGATAGTTGTGAGCTTTTTAAAAAAATTGACCGTATACAAAAGAGCAGCAATACCCTCTAGCTCTCCCAACTCCGCAAACATTTTTTCAGCACTACCTTTCGGAAAATCCTCCACACCGACAGCACAAAAATTTAGCCCCGCAGCCTCTACTTTGTCTTGGGCATCTTCAACCCCAATAAAAGTCACTTGATGCCTCCGTTGCTTTAGCGCTTCGCCAATAGGCAGCATCGTATTAAGATGACCCGTTTCCGCAGGACAATACAAACCGATATGCATGATATGTCTCGTCCTTAACGGGTTGCTGCTTTTTTCTTATTTGCCTTTTTTGCCTCATTTTTTGCTTTTTTGGCAGCTTTTTTCTTGGCATCCTGCTCTGCCTTGAGGCGCGCTTTTTCGGCAGCTTTTTCTTGCTCGATTTTTTCTAGATAATAGTGATAATCACCGTTATAAACGATCAGTTCACCGTCTCGCACTTCCACAATTTTATTTGCCACTTGGGAAATGAAATATCTGTCGTGGGAAACGATCGCCATCGTCCCGTCATATTCCTTGAGGGAACGCTCGAGCATTTCCTTAGCAGGAATATCAAGGTGATTTGTCGGCTCGTCGAGGATGAGGAAGTTCGCCGGAACGAGGAGCATTTTTGCGAGGGCCAAGCGGGCTTTTTCGCCACCGCTGAGGGATTCGACTTTTTTGAATACGGTATCGCCACTAAATAAAAATTGACCGAGTAGGGTGCGCACTTCACGGTTTTCCCAATCGGGTACTTCGTCGTGGATGGTGTCCATGACTGTTTTGTTGAGGTCAAGGGCTTCGGCTTGGTTTTGCTCAAAATAACCGGGAATAATGTTGTGGGTTCCAAATTTAGCAGAACCGTCTTCCGGCTGCTCGTTACCCGTGATAAAGCGCAATAACGTAGATTTGCCGCAACCGTTTGGCCCCAGAAAGGCAATGCGATCGCCGCGTTCGATTTGGAGATTTGCGCCGAGAAACAGAATTTTATCGTTGTAAGAATGGGTGAGATCCGTAATAGTAGCAACTTCTTCACCGCCACGGGGAGCAGGGGGAAATTTGAATTTCAGAGTACGTACATCGCTGACCACCGCTTCAACCCGCTCGATTTTTTCGAGCTGCTTTTCTCTACTTTTCGCTTGGGTACTACGGGTGGCGCTGGCACGGAACTTTTCGACGAATTCTTGCTGTTTGGCAATTTCCTTTTGCTGGCGTTCAAAGGCTGACTGCTGGGCGTTTTTATTTTCTTCTTTTTGAAGTAAATACTGAGAATAATTACCGAGGTAGGTTGTAGAAACACCGCGCTCGGTTTCGACAATTTTTGTGCAGAGGCGATCAAGGAATTCCCGGTCATGGGAAATGATTACCATCGGTGTGGTTAAACCGCGAAGATAGTTTTCTAGCCACTCGATAGTTTCAAGATCAAGGTGGTTTGTCGGCTCGTCCAACAGCAAAATGTCTGGGTCTTGGAGCAAGATTTTGCCCAAACTGATGCGCATTTGCCAGCCGCCGCTAAAGGAACTCACGAGGCGATCGCCGTCTTCGATTTCAAAACCAACTTCAGGGAGAATCTTTTCGATGTTCGACTCAAGACGATAGCCATCAAGACCTTCAAATTTCCGCTGGGCACGGTCAAGCTTATGGATCAGATCATCAAGATCCGCATCCGGCTCCGCCATCTTGTGCTGAATCTCGTTAATCTCTTCCTGTGCCGCATTGGCCTCCACAAAAACCGTCCACATTTCTTCGCGAACCGTGCGAGTGGGCACAACATCAAATTCTTGGGTCAGGTGGGCAATTCTCAGATCCGCAGGCCGAATAATCTCACCATCAGTGGCCTCGATCTCACCCATAATGATTTTCATCTGAGTCGATTTGCCGGCACCATTTACGCCGACTAAACCGACGCGCTCACCAGCCTTCACTTCCCAGTTAACGTCCTTGAGAACTTCGCCTGTCGGGTAAATTTTGCGGATGTGCTCAAGTCTTAACATATAAGGGAAAACTCCTGTTGAGATTTGCCTCAGTTTATAACAATTTGTTAAATAACCGCCATTGATTTTGCTTTTTTTTTCTGGCGATCGCCCCATTATTTTTTCCTTAGAACGATGGGAGCGGTAAAAAAGGCGAGTCTCCTGAGTTGCAAAAATTTAGTTACCATCGAAATGTCCCTCGTTTCCCATTTTTTTAGGACACAAGATCTCATGAGTAACTCGGAAGAAATGCGCCGCAAACTAGAATCAATGGAGGCGGAGCTGGATAATGCGGCTGCCTCTATGGTGAATAAAGTGGCATCGCAGCAAAGTACAAGTTTCCTTAAACCCTTGGCGGAGTCCTTTGAGAAACTGGGGACTGTCGCTAAAGTTGGGGCGATCGCCGTCGGTTTGATTTTAGGTTTAGCAATTTTAAGTACAGTCCTCAAAATCGTCACATCTGCCATTATTGTCGCCGTCTTACTTTTTGCGGGCTATCTCGGCTACAAAGTGTTTTTGGCTGACGACTAAAAGCGCGATGAATAAAATCCTTAATCTCACGCCTGAGCTGTATCAATATGTCCTTGATAATTCCTTACGGGAGCATCCAGTCCTGACAGAATTACGGCAATTTACTGCAACGCAGCGAGCCGCGAACATGCAAATCTCGCCGGATCAAGGTCAGTTTATGGGGTGGCTATTACAGTTGATAGGTGCAAAGAAAACCTTAGATATTGGCGTGTTTACGGGTTATAGTGCCCTCGTCGCAGCGTTAGCAATTCCCGATGACGGTCAAGTTATAGCCTGCGATCGCAACCCAGACTGTACAAAAATTGCTCAGCAATATTGGCAAAAAGCGGGTGTTGCGTACAAAATCGATTTACGGTTAGCCGATGCCCTAGAGACCTTAGATAAACTGCTTGCCAATGGCGAGGCTAGCACCTTTGATTTTTCGTTTATTGATGCCGACAAACGTAATTACATCAACTACTTTGAGAAGTCTTTAATGCTACTGCGTCAGGGCGGTGTGATTGCCATTGATAATGTGCTGTGGTCTGGGCGGGTGGCTGATCCGAATGATGATGATAAACGTACTCCCGTCATTCGCGCATTTAATGAGACCCTCCACAATGATGAACGGGTTGATTTGAGTTTATTGGCGATCGCCGACGGTTTGACCCTTGCCCGCAAACTTTAAACCTTAGAGTCAGTTTTAATGCAGCTTTTTTTTAGTCTTTTTATTACTTTTTGTTTGTGTTGGGTGCAGCCCGTTTTTGCCGCAGAGTTAAGCGAGCCCCAAGCTAAAATTCTTGCTGTTTTAGAGCAAGCGCCAGTGGTTTACCTTGGCGAAATCCACGACCATCTCGCAGATCATGAGGCTGAATATGATTTGCTCACAAAGCTGTACACAAATAATCAAAATTTGGCGCTAGGCTTCGAGATGTTCCAGCGACCATTTCAGCCTTATCTATCGAGATACTTAGCCGACGAAATGACGGAAGAGGAACTGCAAGAACTTAGCGAATACGATCGCCGCTGGGGATTTGACTGGGAATATTACGCGCCGCTTTTGAGATTTGCCAAGGCTCATCAGATCCCGCTCGTTGCGTTAAATACGCCCGCTGAGATTACCAATAAAGTTGCGGTTGAGGGGCTAGATAGCCTCGAAGAGCAGGATTATCGCTACATTCCGGCGCGGCAAGATTTAGATTTTTCTAATCAAGCTTATCTCGATGAAATTGAAGCAAGCTTTCTGGCGCACATTGAGGGGGATTACGGTAATCAAGCTGTCAAGTTAGAAAATTTTACCGCCGCACAAATTCTGTGGGATGAAACAATGGCTGAGGCGATCGCCGACTATCTCCAAGATCACCCGGAGCAACAATTTATCACCTTCGTTGGGCAAGCTCATCTAGCTAATAATTACGGCATTCCAGACCGCGTTGCCCGCCGCATTCCGACAGTAACAACGCAACAAAAAACAGTTTTTCTCAGTTCCAGTAACTCAACAGAAGACAGCAACTTAGCTGATTTTCTTTGGCACACAACCGCAGACTAAAACTTTGTTGCTTAAAAAAATCTAAAAAATTCAAAAACGCTAAAACCTAAGACGACAATTGTCCCAAACGGTCTGGTGGCCAAAAACGGGCGATCGCGTGGCCGATGATATTTTGCTCCGGCACAAAGCCCCAAATATGGGAATCATTACTGTTATTACGATTGTCCCCCATCACAAAAAAATTATTGGGGGGCACAGTCAAGGGCTGTAATTCGTACTCTGGCGGCGCGGCAATAAAGTCCTCTTCAAGGGGCTCACCGTCAAGGTAAACCACACCATCATGGACGGCGATCGTTTGTCCCGGCTCAGCCATCACCCGTTTAATAAAGGCTTGCTTGGGGTCATAACCAAAAAGCTCTAGTTGGGGCGGTGTCCGAAATACGATAATGTCGCCCCGGTGTACCGGTTGGAAGCGGTAGGACACTTTCTCCACCACCACGCGATCGCCGAGCTGTAGAGTCGGCAGCATCGAACCAGATGGAATATAACGAGGCTCTACGATCAACCCCCGCACCGTAATCGCAATAACCAGAGCAATGCCGAGGATCTTGACATTTTCCCAAATCCGAGAACGAAGGGATGTTGTATTTGCCGTAGCATTCGCTTTAGAAGATTGCTCCTGATCGCTCATATCCTTTTAAAAAAATTGCCCGAAAATTTAGATTGTCAAAAAATCAATAAAATTAGTGACTTCATATTGTGGCACGTTGCTTTCGATTCAGAACAGGTTGTAACAACCACAGCAAAAAACGTCGCATTGTTACAGGAGATTTCGTTGCCCACAGGTGAATCGCCACACAGGTCGCGCCAAATACTGGTAAGACAAAGGTCGGGATCATCACGACACCAATCAAAAACCACGTACTCACATGGAGCACCATTAAGGTCACACCACCATAGACGGCGATCGCATTTTTTCTAATGAGCTGTGGCGACATTTCCCGTCCGACATAAACTAACGTCAAAAAGCTCAAAATAAGATTAAAAGGTACAAGACAACCACAGATACCGATGCAGTGGCTCCGGGAAAACTCACACAGTTGATCAAATAAGCTCATCAGCATTGGCTAAGTTGCACTCTCAAACGAATAATTAAAAGAAGTTTCAATGGTTTGAGATTAACGAATTGCTAGGGGTTTTTACCTAACGTTTTATGAAGAGAATGTCGAGCAAAGGCTGACACACCAATATTTCGCTGGGTTTTGGGCGGTAGATTTTTTTAAAGTGTTTACCCAGTTCCGTTGGACTTTTGTAACGTGGCGACAGCGTCGAAAAAATCGGGTATTGTATTAAGCCGTGGTTTTCGCAAATATTTTGCTGTGAATTCTGTTGACCTAAGTCCTAGAACAACATGGTGATTGCAGATAGAGGTAAAACACCAATAAAATTTGAAATCTCGGCACCGTAGGGGTTTAACATGTTAAACCCCTACTAAAATTATTTGAAATGACCACAATTTAAGACAAAAAGGTAAGGCGTGACAGAGCAAGAGTGGATTACGGTGGGCAAAATTGTGGCAGCCCAAGGGCTAAAGGGAGAAGTGCGGGTTAAACCTAGTACTGATTTCCCAGAGCGGTTTGAAGTGCCGGGGCAACGTTGGCTGCGGTTACCGAATACTTCCCAAGAACCCCAATCTGTTGAGCTGGAGCGGGGCAGAATTATTCCCGGCAAAAATGTTTTTGTGGTTAAGTTTGAGCATATTACTGACCGCTCCCAGGCTGAGGCTTTACGCCATGCGGAGGTTTTAGTGCGTGCCGGCGATCGCCCAGAACTAGAAGAAGGAGAATATCACGTCAGCGATTTAATCGGTCTGACTGTCCTCGACACCAATACCAAAAAAAAGTTAGGCGTTGTCACCGATCTATACTCAGCCGGACAAGATGTACTTGAGGTGACTGACGAGCAAAAACAGAAGCATCTCGTGCCCTTTGTGAAGGAAATTGTGCCCGTAGTTGATTTGGTAGAAGAACAGCTAGAGGTCGATGCCCCATCGGGTTTATTCGGTGACTAAAACATTCTCTAGATCGCTAAACCAACGAACTTTTACAGATTCAGCGACAAATTCTGTTCATTGCGAGCAGTCGGGCTAAAATGATGCTTTGTTCTTTACAAAGAATTAACTATTTGCCCGTTTTGTCGATTCGGCGATCGCGCCCAATAGTGACCCATTTGTACCGAAAATTTTATTTTTATTTGAATTGTTATGGCTAAAGTTCTCGTCTCCGATTCCATTGATCAAGCGGGGATTGACATACTCTCGCAGGTTGCACAAGTAGACATTAAAGTGGGGCTTCCCGTCGAAGAACTCATCAGCATTATTCCCGAATACGATGCCCTGATGATTCGTTCTGGCACAAAAGTCACAAAAGAAGTCATAGAAGCTGCCAAAAACCTCAAAATTATTGGTCGCGCTGGTGTTGGGGTAGACAACGTTGATATTCCCGCTGCGACTCGTCAAGGCGTTATCGTTGTAAATTCTCCAGAAGGGAATACCATTGCCGCCGCTGAGCACGCCTTAGCCATGATGCTATCCCTGTCCCGCCACATTCCTAACGCAAACCAATCCGTTAAAGCTAATGAGTGGAATCGCAAGAAATTTATTGGCGCAGAAGTTTATAAGAAAACCCTCGGCGTTGTTGGCCTTGGTAAAATCGGGGCCCACGTAGCAACAGTCGGTAAGGCCATGGGTATGAAGCTCCTCGCCTACGATCCCTTCATCTCCGAAGAGCGTGCCGGACAAATCGGTTGCCAACTCGTTGATCTCGACTATCTCTTTAGCGAATCGGACTACATTACCCTCCACGTCCCTAAAACCCCCGAAACAACCCATGTCATCGGTGAAGCATCCATCGCCAAGATGAAGCCCACAACCCGCATCGTGAACTGCTCCCGTGGTGGTGTGGTTGATGAAGTTGCTGTGGCTAAGGCCATTCGCGAAGGTCGCCTTGCCGGTGCAGCCCTTGACGTATTTGAATCGGAGCCTCTGGGAGAATCGGAACTGCGTGACATTGAAGAAGTCGTTCTCACACCTCACCTTGGTGCTTCTACTGCCGAAGCTCAAGTGAATGTTGCCGTTGATGTCGCGGAGCAAATCCGTGATGTCATCCTTGGGTTGCCGGCTCGTTCTGCGGTGAATATTCCGGGTCTTAATGCTAACGTCATGGAAAAACTCCGTCCCTATCTCCAGTTGGCGGAAACCCTCGGTAATATGGTGGGTCAGTTGGCGGGTGGACGTATCGAGAAATTGAGCGTGACACTACAGGGTGATTTGGCTGAAAAGGAAGCAAAGCCCCTCGTTGTTGCAGCTCTCAAAGGTCTGCTTTCGCCTGCATTGCGTGAGCGGGTGAACTACGTTAATGCTGAAATTGAAGCAAAGGAACGGGGCATCCGCGTTATTGAAACCCGTGACGAGTCTGTTCGTGATTACACCGGGGCGATTCACCTAGAGGCGACGGGTGCTGATGGTGAAAATTCGGTGAATGGTGCGTTGCTCAGTGATGGCGAGATTCGTATTACCAATATCAATGGTTTTCCCATTAATGTGCCGCCGACGGGCTATATGCTCTTTACGCTGCACCGCGATGTGCCGGGAATTATCGGTAAGATTGGCTCGCTCCTCGGTAGCTTTAACGTCAATATTGCCAGTATGCAAGTGGGACGTAAAATTGTACGTGGTGATGCTGTGATGGTGTTGAGTCTAGATGATCCTCTACCTGAAGGTGTTTTAAGCGAAATCATGAAAGTGACCGGAATTCGGGACGCTTACACCGTTAAATTGTAATGTGAATTACATTGGGGAGAGTAAAACATTTTTTGCTTTCCCCAACTAAGTAGGGGCTATTAACGATGTCAACAAACTGGTGGGAACTACAGGTTTTGTGTGAGCCGAGTTTGGAGGAAAGTATTTTCTGGCGACTGGATGATTTTGGTTGTCGGGGTATGGCTTCTGAAAAAAAAGGCAAGTCGTTTCTCATCCGTGCCTATAGTCCCCAGGCAGAGTTTGATTATTTAGATTTAGCGGCGTTGGGGTTATTGCTGCGACAGGATTCTTTGATGATGGGTTTGCCGCGTCCCATTGTGAAGTGGAATATGCTGGATGATGAGGATTGGTCTAGTAGCTGGAAAAGTCACTGGGAGCCGCAAGAGATTGGCGATCGCCTCCTTGTTTGTCCAGAGTGGATTGAGCCACCGGAAACCGACCGAATTGTCTTAAAACTGGATCCCGGCGCAGCTTTTGGGACGGGCACTCATCAGACGACCCAGCTTTGCCTAGAAGCGCTAGAAATGCGTTTGGGGTATAAACCGGAAACCCAAGTGATTGCAGACATTGGTTGTGGCTCTGGCATTCTATCTATTGGGGCGTTGCTCCTAGGGGCATCCCAGACCTTCGGTGTGGATACAGATATCTTGGCCATTGAAGCGTCCCAAGGTAATCGCAAGTTAAATCATATTGCCTCGGAAAGAATGCAAGTGGCGAAGGGGAGTCTTGATCTCCTGCCAGCGATGTACAACGGTGGTTTTGATGGCATTGTTTGTAATATTTTGGCGGAAATTATTATTGAGCTGATTCCCCAAATGTCGGCGATCGCCAAGCCCACGAGCTGGGGAATTTTAAGCGGTATTTTAATCGAACAAATTAAACCCATTGCCGATACCCTCGAACAACACGGCTGGGTAATTGCCGCCCTCTGGAAAAAAGATCAATGGTGTTGCTTTAATATCCGTCGCGCAACCTAAGCCCAAAACAGGTTAAATTAGCTTTACAATTTGCCACAATTCATCAGCCTCCCCGAAGAAGTGCGCTAATAATAGTCAACATTCACTGCGACTTTCGGACTTGATGCATGAGCGAAAACTCTTCCCTTCCCCCCATTTCTAGACGAACCGCTCTCAAATTATTAGGTGTTGGCGCTGTCGGATCAGTGGCGGGGTATTCGCGTTTTGCCAAGCCGCAACCTACCATTCACCAGCAAGAAACTCTAGACCTACCTCGCCATCTCAGTAAGGGTAAAAAAGTTGTTGTCGTTGGTGGCGGATTAGCCGGACTAGCATCAGCCTACGAACTCAGTCAGCGGGGATTTCAGGTGACGCTCCTCGAAAAATCACCCCAGCTCGGCGGTAAAATTGCCAGTTGGAAGATTAATGTCGGCGAAGACGAATTCATGATGGAACACGGCTTCCACGGCTTCTTCCCCCAGTACTACAACCTCAAAAGTCTTGTGGAAGAACTGAGCATTAAAAATAATTTTCAGTCCCTCGATTATTATTCCCTCGTTTTTAAAGACCCAGAGACATATCTTCCTGAAGTTTTTCGGCCGACTAATACAGCTTTCCCATGGAATATTGTTGACCTTGCCATTTCTTCGCCCAATAGACTGCGGTGGGGGATTAATCTCACTAACTTTAAACACCTCGAAGTTTTTCACGCCATTACTGGCTTTAAAATCCCTCGCACCTTTAAAAATTACGATGCTATTACCGTGGCCGAATGGGTGAATGAAGATTTTCCGAAGGGGCTTTACGATCTTTACTTTTTGCCCTTTGCCAAATCTAGCCTCAATGCACCAGATACCCTAAGCGCCGGAGAACTTTTACAGTTTTTCCACTTTTACTTTTTCGGAAATCCTGAAGGCTTGGCCTTTAACGGCACGGTTGATGACATGGGCACAAGTTTGGTGCAACCGATCGCCGACGCAATTCGAGCAAACGGTGGCAAAATTTTGACCGATGTTTCCGTGGGCAAGATCCATTGTGAAAATGGTCAGGTGCGATCTCTGAGCTATCAACAGGGCGACGAACAAACCGATATTCCATTTTGGGTGAAGGAAAATACGCTCATCGAAGATGATAGCCTCGCCTACTACGGTGCAGGCGATACGATGTACGCCGTCGACGAAGCAACCGATGAAGGTATTTCTCTGACCTGTACCCACCAAGGTTGTACTGTGGGACGGCAACCCGATGGGTCTTTTGTGTGTCCTTGCCATGGAGCACGCTACGACAAAAATGGGAAGCGCCTCAGTGGCCCAGCTCAACGGGATTTAGCAACCTTTGAGGTGGAAGCGAAAAAAGCAGATGAAGTGAAGTTAATCGCTAAAAATCCTAGTTCTGATCTAGAAACAGCAACCCTAGAAGCAGATTATTTTGTCATCGCGGCGGATGTGCCCGGAACCCGCCATTTATTTACACGCATGACTGGGGAGATCGATCCGGAGGCGACGCGACGGGTTGAAACTTTAGCGGTGTCTGATCCCTTTGCGGTGGGGCGTTTTTGGTTTGACCGTGATTTTGATTGGGAGCATAGTTGGTTTACGTCCTTGTCTGGCTATGCCCTCACGGATAGTATTACCCTTTATCACCGTATTCAAACGCAATTTAAGGAATGGGCTGCGAAAACGGGTGGTAGTGTGATCGAGTTACATGCCTATTGTTACAAGGAAAAAGAGTTTCCGACGCAAGCAGATTTATTGGCAACTTTTGAAAATGAACTGTATGAGATTGTGCCTGAGCTGAAAGGCGCGACGGTCATTCATCGTCAGTTAGTAAACCAAAAGAATTTTTCGGGTTATCCCCCCAATAGTTACGGCGATCGCCCAACAACCCAAAGCGAAATCCCGAACTTGATGTATGCAGGGGATTGGGTGAAAATGCCGTTCCCCTGTGGCCTTATGGAGCGGGCAACCAGCAGCGGTCTCCTCGCCGCCAATCAAATTATTCAAAAAGAAGGCTTAAGTCGTCGCCCAATTCTGTCGGTAAATCCAGAGGGTGTCTTTAAAATTTAAAATTAAACAATCAAGTCGTAGCGTGTGTTAGCGAAGCGTAACGCACATAAATAACGTGAGTTTTGCTTAAGCATGCTCGGAAGTACGACGCGGTGAATGGGAGAGC
>NZ_MRBY01000060.1 GCF_001904615.1 [Limnothrix rosea] IAM M-220 | reverse complement strand
CTGGGTTAGTAATGGAACCATCGTTTCAACGACATTGCTTTTACTACTTCAGCATACTCATTCCCGGAGAGCCAAATATTCGCCACAAGACAAAAAAACTTACCGGAATTTAAAATATTAGGTGAAGCCGAAAATTTCAAATTAATTTATACAAAAAAAGAGACCTGAAAAACTTCAAGCCTCAAAAAAATACTTTGATAAAATTCAATAAAAAAACAATATATAAACTTTAAAAAATACTAAACGAATCCTCCTCAAGGGCTGCCGAGCCACCCTCACGCAAAATATTAATGACACGGCCTAACTGTTTCCAGAGCAAAGCCACTGTCGCGATCGTCAGAGGCAAAGACAAAGAATAGGCAAACCACGCCGGAATAAAAAAGATTTGTAAGCCACTCGCGAGAAAAATACTCATGCCCATACCAATACCAAACAGAGGCAGTTGGAGCGTGATCACAGAGAGCTGCTTTACAATGTTGTCTTGATTCGTCACAATTTCCCGCGCTTTGAGCTTGAGGGTGCTTTGGAAAGCTGATCCACTGGTGATGGCAATGAAAAAGCCGAGACCCAGCAACACAAAGGGAGGCTGCGCCATGTAGTAATAGTAATATTCTTCCATTATTTTTTATTTACAAAACTTAAATATCCGCCCTAATTATGACTGAGTTTGGGCGAAACTCGGCAAGACTGCGGCAATTCGATCGCCGGAAAAAGTGCGCAAGCCTGACCAGGCAATGTTCAGCAGCTTTTGGGGTTTAAATTCATCCTTTAGTAAAAGCCATAATCGTTGCACTTCTTCGGTGTGGAGGCGGTCATCTTCGATGAGAGCGAGAATGAGCATCCGGCGAATTTCTTCCCCCTCTTCGGACATCAAGTATTGGAAGCCCATTTGTGCTGTCGGCAAAATATCGAAGCCGCTATCAGCGCTGGCGATCGCCAACATATTTTCGAGGCGCTGCCACTGGAATTTGCCATCTTTAAACAGCACCGCGAGGAGCTTACGGCGAAGTTCTGGCGTTTCGGCGGTGAGCAGACGACGAGCCACATAGGGATAGGAAATCTCAACAATTTTAAAATCCGGATTCAGACTAAGAGCAAGACCTTCTTGGGTGACAAGGGAACGGATAATGAGCGCAAATTTTGCAGGAACACGGAACGGATACTCGTACATCAGCTCCGAAAATTCATCGGTAATCGTTTTAAAGTTAAAGTCGCCGACGCTTTCCCCCACTGCCTTGCCCAACACTTTTTCGAGGGCTGGAATAATTGGGTGAATATCTGTTTTGGGAGACAAAAATCCCAGCTCAACAAAATCCCGTGCCAAGGTTTGGTAATCCTGGTTAATGAGCTGAACAATGGAACTGGCGATCGTTTCTTTAGTGTGATTATCCAGCTGATCCATCATGCCAAAATCGATGTAGGCCATCCGCCCATCGAAGGTTGCGAACAGATTGCCGGGGTGGGGATCGGCGTGGAAAAAGCCATGCTCAAGTAGCTGACGTAGACCCGTTGTCACACCGATTTCAATGATTCTGTCAGGATTGAGACCTGCTGCGCGAATGCGGTCAAGTTCGCTGAGCTTGTAGCCGTTAATCCATTCAAGGGTGAGGATGCGAGAGCTGGTGTATTCCCAATAAATTGACGGGACTTTAACGGTGGGATCGTCACTAAAATTAGCGGCAAATTTCTCGGCGTTACGACCTTCATTGATGTAATCAATTTCTTCAAAAAGTTTGATGCCAAACTCGTCAATGATCAGGGTTAAATCGTGGCCAAGATTTAGAGGTAAGTAGGGCGCTAAAAACTTAGCCCCAATCCGCATTAGATAAAGGTCGAGGGTGAGAACTGGCAGTAGCTGTGGTCGCTGTACTTTAATCGCAACTTCTTCACCGCTATAAAGACGACCGCGGTAAACCTGTGCCAAACTAGCTGCGGCAATGGGGTTCGGAGAAATCTCGCGGTAAATATCGTTAATACTCCGTCCTAAATCTTTCTCGATGAGGGCAAAGGCGATCGCGTTACTAAAAGACGGGAGTTGATCTTGGAGTTTGATCAGTTCTTCAAGAAAATCTGGCTTGATCAAATCAGGGCGTGTGGAGAGTGCCTGACCAACTTTGATAAATGTTGGGCCTAAACGGGTCAAAATATCCCGTAGCTCGTTAGCGCGACGGCTGCGACTTTTTTCTGTTTCTCCGTTGCGTTTATCCAGCCATAGGCGCAGGGCAAAGCCTCCGAAAAACCAAATGATGCTCAGGGTTCGCCATAGGGCTCGCCAAGGTCGCCAGAAGTAGTAGCGGGCGATCGCCTCATGGTCATACCGCTTAATGGTTGTCGAGCCGAGTCGATAATCTGGAGAAACAGAAGAATACTGGGTCACAGGCATCTCACCGTAAACAAATGTTGGCTTTTATTAATTAAAGCAACTTATATTGTATCGAAGTTTTCAAAATCACTAAGTTTGTTGACGGAAGTTTAAGGTTCTTCGCAGATTTGCATGTCTTGTGATCTCGACGAAGATTGAATTAGTTTTGCAAAGTGTTTTGCTGGGCGAGTTGTTGTAACAAGGTTAGGCGATCGCCTTCATCTTCATCTGTCACCTGATGCACAGAACGTGGCGTTTTTCCCTTGGTAATGACTTGGAGCGCCGCTTGTGCCGCTTGCTTTTGAGCTAACTTCTTTGACCCTGCAGTGCCTTGGCCGTACCTTTTGCCTTGAATAAAAACACCAACCTTAAACGTTTTCGCATGGTCTGCGCCTGATTCCGCCAAGATTTTGTATTCTGGGAGCTCGCCAATATGGGCTAATGCCCACTCCTGTAACGCGCCCTTGGCATTTTGAGAGGCCACTAATTCAGGCTTTGCCGCCAGTGTAATCGCCACCGGTAATACCAGTTTTTCCACAAAGGCGATCGTCGCCTCAATGCCTGCATCAAGAAAATAAGCACCGACAACCGCCTCAAAAACATCACTTAAAATTTCAGGATTTTGCCTAGCCCCAACTTTTTCAGTACCCTTCCCCAATCGTAATAATTGGTCTAAACCGAGATCCGTCGCAAAAGTTGCCAACTGATAACGATTATTTTCCAAACTAGCCCGCAGACGACTCAGTTCACCTTCCTGCAACTGCGGAAACTGCTCAAATAAAAGCTTTCCCATGACAAATTTCAACACCGCATCCCCAAGAAACTCTAGACGCTCATTATCCTTAGTCACCTCAGGGTGCTCATTACAATACGAACTATGGGTTAAAGCTTGAGTGAATAATTGATCATCTCGAAATCGAGGCAAGCTTGTCATGGTTAGCCGAAACTTTATAATGTGTAAAAGAAAGTGAAACCAGCGTATCAGCTCCTATTCATAATGACTCTGATAAGACTTACATATCAGAATTATCGTGAGGGCGATCGCAACAAAAAATGGGATTCTAAACCCATCAAATCACCAGACCATAGAAGCCTAAGGGAAAAACTGCGGATCAATGTCAAAGATTGAAACTAGAACCGAACCCATGGTGATCAACATGGGGCCTCACCACCCCTCCATGCACGGCGTACTACGCCTGATTGTCACCCTTGACGGAGAAGACGTGGTTGACTGTGAACCCGTCATTGGCTATCTACACCGTGGAATGGAAAAGATCGCCGAAAATCGAACAAATGTTATGTATGTACCCTACGTGAGTCGTTGGGATTATGCTGCTGGCATGTTTAACGAAGCCATTACCGTTAATGCTCCTGAGAAGCTCGCTGATATTGATGTGCCAAAACGCGCTCAGTACATCCGCGTTGTGATGCTGGAGCTGAACCGCATTGCGAACCACCTCCTCTGGCTTGGTCCGTTTCTGGCAGATGTTGGTGCTCAAACTCCCTTCTTCTACATTTTCCGTGAGCGGGAGATGATCTATGACCTATGGGAAGCTGCATCCGGTATGCGTTTAATCAACAACAACTACTTCCGTATTGGTGGTGTCGCTGTTGATTTGCCCTACGGTTGGAACGACAAATGCCTTGATTTCTGTGATTATTTTGATCCGAAAGTTGATGAGTACGAGAAGCTCATTACCAATAACCCCATTTTCCGCCGTCGGATCGAAGGTGTCGGTACAATTACTCGAGATGAAGCCATCAACTGGGGCTTATCCGGTCCCATGCTACGTGGCTCCGGTGTGAAGTGGGATCTACGCAAGGTTGACCATTACGAGTGTTATGACGACTTCGACTGGGATGTGCAGTGGGAAACAGCTGGTGATTGTTTCGCGCGCTATCTGGTTCGGATTCGTGAAATGCGTGAGTCGGTCAAGATCATTCGTCAAGCCCTTAAGGGAATGCCCGGTGGTCCTTTCGAAAATCTGGAAGCGAAGCGCATGCTGGAAGGGAAAAAGTCGGAATGGAATGGCTTTGACTATCAGTACATTGCTAAGAAGGTTGCTCCTACGTTCAAAATTCCTGAAGGGGAACATTATGTTCGTTTAGAAAGTGGCAAGGGTGAAGTGGGTATTTTCATTCAAGGCTCTAATAATGTTTTCCCGTGGCGTTGGAAGATTCGCTCTGCTGATTTTAATAATCTGCAGATTTTGCCTCACCTACTAAAGGGGGTGAAATTGGCGGATATTATGGCGATTCTCGGCAGTATTGATGTGATTATGGGTTCGGTTGACCGTTAGAGGCCCAGTAAGACATCAAGTTTTTAGTCATTTGGGAGGGTTAAGTTTTTAGCCCTCTTTTTTTGTGGTCAAAATTTTTGTGGGCTTGCTGTAAGGGTCTGGTTGCATCTTTATACCAAATGATTTTGGCTGATCTGCCAATGAAATCTTGAATCGTTGATTGGATAAGGGTTTTGGTCTACCCATTTACAGAGCTGATTTTTTGAATTGGGATGATGTGTTTTTCGGATTTATGTGATTTTAGTCACTCATGGAGAACGAGATTATCTATAGTAGAGAGAGTGCGTCTGTGAACCGGGAATATTGATGATTAGGATTTTAATCTACTTTTTAGAGCTATGAGCAATTCACAAATCAGCTCAGTTCGGCGCCAACGTGAAAAGAAAAAGCGTCAGCTTCAGCAACGGCAGACGCAATTGAAGCACCATTGGGCATTACATCAGGCAAAACAACAGGCTACTCAAATGGGGCTTAAGGGGGCGCAGCGTCATCTCAGTCGTCCTCGGGGGATGAGTGAGCTTGATGCTAGTGTTCTTGATGTTATGTTGGAAATTTGGTCGCGGCGTGGTACTTTTGCGCCGGCAAATTTGGCAAATATTTTTTTACAGCAAACGGAGAGTGTTTCTTACGCGGATTATAAGCAGGCTTTGATGCGTTATCTTTGGACGGCGATCGCCGATGAGGATGGACTGCAACCTTTAAGGCAAAAAATGCAAGAGACTCTGGATCAACTGTGGCCAGATCAAGATCGAAAAAAAGTTGATCTGAGATTAAAACTAAGAACTTGTAATCGTCTCATTAGTTTAATTACGACTCAAGGCTATCCATACCCATCGCCGATGTTTACGCTTTTAGCTGTGCAAGAGCAGTACGATGTGTTTGGATTGATCCTGCTGCGATTAATGCTATTGAGTCGGCCAAGTTATCAATGTTTTGCTGATGCGATCGCCGCACTGAGGGAGTACTACGACAAACTCAAAAACTCAAAATCCCAGTGGATTGTGCATTTCCTTGAGGCGTTCCAGCTCAATATTAGTGAATATTTAGACCGTAGTTTTGATCAGAAAAATAAGTTTAAACCTCAAAATCACGAATAAATTGTCGGTTAAGCCGCTACCCTAATCATCAGGCGTTTTTGTCAATTGGGGATTTGTGGATGAAAAGTAGCTATCTCGATAGTTTGTCTTATCAAGCTGTAAAAACATCGTCGGTAGAATATCTGATATTGATGCTCCATGGTTGGGGCGCAAACTATAACGATTTGGAGCCATTGGCAAAGGTCTTAGGGTTACCAAATTGCCGTTTTTTATTTCCCAATGCGCCCTTCGAACATTTTCAAATGCCAGTAGGCCGGGCATGGTACGCCCTAGAGCGTCAAGATTTTCAGGGTATTGAAGAAAGTCGCGATCGCCTCAATCTGTGGCTGCAAGAATTACCCAAGCTAACGGGCATTCCGCCAGAACGCACCGCAATGGTGGGTTTTTCCCAGGGTGGTGCTATGACTTTAGATGTCGGTCTAAATTTTAACTTTGCAGCACTGTGTAGTTGTAGCGGTTATTTACATTATGATCCTGCCGAGCGTACGGGGAATTTTCCTACAACATTGCTTATTCACGGCAATCAAGATGCGATTGTGCCCCTTGCGGCAGCAAAGAAAGCAGAAACAGAGCTTGGTCAAGTCGGTGTTGATGTGGAATATTTTGAATTTGCTGGGGGTCACGAAATTCCAACGGCGGCAATGGTCGCACTGCGAGACTTTTTACAACGTACTTTAATAATGTCCTAATGGTGAAGGGTGAAGTGGGGACGAGACGCGCTGTTGAATCATAAGGAAAACTATGCATCTGTCAAAAGAATGAACAATGGGATTTTATCGGAGATTTTCCGAGGCGATCGCCCTTGTCTGATAGACTTTGGGGTGTTTACAAAAATACTTAAACAACTGACTAAGATTCAGTCGTTGCAGTCTGGAGGATAAAACGCGTGGATAGCACCCTCGGTTTAGAAATTATTGAAGTAGTCGAACAAGCGGCGATCGCCTCTTCCAAATGGATGGGTTTGGGCGAAAAAGATACAGCCGATGCCGTTGCTGTAGAAGCAATGCGTGAGCGTATGAACAAAATTCATATGCGTGGTCGTATCGTCATTGGTGAAGGCGAGCGGGACGAAGCGCCGATGCTTTATATCGGAGAAGAAGTCGGTATCTGTACCCAGCCCGGAGCGGAGAAAGTCTGCACCCTTGACGAGCTGATCGAAATCGATATCGCCGTTGACCCCTGTGAAGGCACAAACCTTGTTGCTAACGGCCAACCCGGTTCTATGGCTGTACTTGCCATTTCTGAAAAAGGTGGATTGTTCCACGCGCCTGACTTTTACATGCAGAAACTTGCCGCTCCCCCAGCAGCAAAAGGCAAAGTCGATATTCGTAAATCTGCCACTGAAAATATCAAGATTTTAGGTGAGTGCCTCAGTCGTAACCCTGAAGAGCTCGTCATTGTTGTGATGGACCGCCCTCGCCACAAAGATCTCATTAAAGAAATTCGTTCTACTGGTGCCCGCGTTCGCCTCATTAGTGATGGCGATGTTTCCGCTGCAATTTGCTGTGCCTTTGAAGGGACTAACATCCACGCTCTTATGGGTGTTGGTGCTGCCCCTGAAGGGGTGATTTCCGCGGCGGCAATGCGCTGTCTCGGTGGTCATTTCCAAGGTCGTCTGATCTACGATCCTGCTGAAGTGAATACCCCTGAAAGTGAAAAGTGGACAAAGGAAGGTAACGCTGCTCGCCTCAAGGAAATGGGCGTTGAAGACCCTGACAAGATCTACGAAGCTAATGAGCTTGCTTCTGGTGAAGAGGTTCTCTTTGCTGGTTGTGGTATTACTCCCGGTACTTTGATGAATGGTGTTCGCCTATTCCATGGTGGTGCTCGTACCCAGTCCCTCATCATTTCTAGTCAGTCCATGACTGCTCGCTTTGTTGATACTGTCCACATGTGGGAAGAGCCCCAGAAGATTCAGCTTCACTAGGATTTGAAGTCTAGAATTTTGAGCCTGTGATGTTTTTTTGATCAAGATGGATTGAAAATGTATCGGGCTGGCGATCGCCATAGGTGGTCGCCTTTTTGATGTCATAAAGTTAAATGAATTTTCTTTACAAAACCTTTTATTGCGAATTGTCCGAGCACTACATTGCATAGGAACATAAAAACTTTTTTTAATAAAAATCTCTTAGCTTCCCACGGCAGTTGAAGCACCACAGAGACTCAACTTTTTTTAGAGAACCCCCCATGAATATTGTTGTTGTTGGTCTAAGTCATAAGACAGCTCCCGTCGAAATCCGCGAAAAGCTCAGTATTCAAGAAGCAAAAATGGACGAGGCGATCGCCCATCTAAAGTCCTATCCCCACGTCGAAGAGATTGCCGTGATTAGTACCTGTAATCGCCTTGAAATCTACGCCGTCGTTCAAGAAACAGAGCAAGGTGTACGGGAGATCTGTCAATTTTTAGCCGAGACCGGACAGCTCCGTTTACACCAATTACGTCCCTATCTTTTTACCCTCCTCCACCAAGACGCTATTCGCCACCTCATGCGCGTTGCGGCTGGCCTAGAAAGCCTTGTCCTCGGTGAAGGACAGATTTTGGCACAGGTAAAAAATGCCCACAAACTCGGTCAAAAACATAAAGGCCTAGGGCGATTACTCGACAAAATGTTTAAGCAGTCCATTACCGCCGGGAAACGGGTGCGTAGTGAGACCAATATCGGTACAGGCGCTGTGTCCATCAGCTCAGCTGCCGTGGAACTAGCCCAAATGAAAGTGAAAGATCTTGCGACGCAGAAAATCGCCATTGTTGGTGCTGGTAAAATGTCTCGTCTCCTCGTGCAACACCTTTTATCAAAAGGGGCAGAAGACATTACGATCATTAACCGTTCCGAGCGCGGCGCTCAGCAATTGGCGAAAAAATTTCCCGATGCGAATTTGCAACTAGAGTTACTGCCTGAAATGCTGAATATTGCGGAACAGTCTGACATCATGTTTACCAGTACTGGCGCTACTCAGCCCATTATCGACAAGGCAAAGCTAGAAGATCTTAATCTTGGCAAATTAATGTTAATCGATATTTCTGTGCCCCTAAATGTTGCCGCCGATGTTGAAGAATTAGAACAAGTTCAACTCTTTAATGTTGATGCCCTCAAGGAAGTTGTGGCACAAAACCAAGCATCGCGACGCAAGATGGCAGAAGAAGCAGAATTATTGCTAGAGGACGAAGTGGCTAACTACATGAGCTGGTGGCAATCCTTAGAAACTGTGCCGACCATTAGTTCATTACGGAGTAAAGTTGAGAGCATCCGCGAGCAGGAACTAGAAAAGGCCTTATCTCGCCTCGGTTCGGAGTTTGAAGAGAAGCACCAAGAGGTGATTGAAACTTTGACGCGCGGCATTGTGAATAAAATCCTCCACGAGCCGATGGTGCAACTGCGTGCCCAGAAGGATATTGAGGCACGTCGAGTTTGTATGAATTCGTTGCAAATGCTCTTTAATCTGGAAACGGAAGAAGCTGTTTAATTTAGAGTTTAATTTAAATTAATTGGCAAATTGCGTTGCCTAATCGCTTAATTTATTGGGCTTATATTTCTATTGGGCTGGGGTTTTCGGTAGCATATTCTACGGAAGCTTCAGCTTTTGTGTTGTGAATCGGAGAAACGGGAATGATGTTAATGGCTAGTTTAAAACAGGGTGCAAAAAGGGCGATCGCCACATTACTGGTGTTGTGTTGTAGCTTAACGCTGGTGGCTTGCGGTAACGTTGTGGGCAGTTTACAGCCCTACTCTAGCGGGACATATGGCTATGAATTTCTTTATCCCAATGGCTGGATTCCTGTCAATGTCGATAGTGCAAAAACAGGTGTTGATGTCGTTTTTCGTGATCTCGTGGAATATTCCGAAAACCTAAGCGTCATTATCAGCGATGTGCCAGCCGATAAAAGTCTCGAAGATCTGGGGACACCAACAGATGTGGGCTATCGCTTTATGCAAGAAGCCAATCAAAATAGCGATCGCCAGCCCGACTTAATCCGAGCCGACAGCCGCACCGACGATAGCGGCCAGACCTACTATATCCTCGAATACCAAGTCACCCTACCCAACGGCCAAACCCGCCATGACCTTGCCACCGTTGCCGTCAAATTTGGCAAGCTCTACACCTTAAATCTTTCCACCCTGCAAGACCGCTGGAACGACGTTGAATCCCTCTTTAATACCGTCATCAAATCCTTCAAGCTCTGATCTCTATCATCCCCGACCCAGAAAACTATTGTGGGTCAATAGGAAAGAACCCTGCATAGTCGATCATCGATTCCGAGGGATCGCTCCATCAAACCCTGATAACTGATAACTGATAACTGATAACTGTCATGGAATTTGTCCTTGCCTCAGCTTCCCCTGCACGTCGTCGTCTTTTGCAGGGTATTGGTATTAACCCCATCGTTCATGTCAGCAATTTTGATGAAGATCAAATTCAAGAACGTGATCCCGCTCGCCTTGTGGAGGCCTTAGCTATTGCTAAAGCGACGATCGTCGCCGAACAGCGGCAAAATGCCCTGATTTTGGGCTGTGACTCTGTATTACTGGTGCAGGGAGAGATTTGTGGGAAACCGGAATCTCCAGAGGTGGCGATCGCCCGTTGGCAGACAATGGGCGGTAGCTACGGCGTGCTCTATACCGGCCATGCACTGATCGATCAGACCCAACAACGAACAATCGTTCGTCATGGAGTGACAACAGTACATTTTGCCCAGATTGATGACGCTACCATTAAAGCCTACGTAGCCAGTGGCGAGCCCTTACAATGTGCTGGTTGTTTTGCCCTCGAAGGAAAAGGTGGCCTATTCATCGAGAAGCTCGATGGCTGTCACAGTAATGTGATTGGCTTGAGCTTGCCTTTGCTGCGCAAAATGCTTTTAGAACTCGGACATGATGTCAGTAAACTTTGGGGCTAAACCCTAGCCCAGTGTTACATTTGCTGCGACTTTTCTAAACGATCCATTTTTTATGGGATATTCTGAAGAAAATCGCCCGTAAACCTAAGAAAGACAAAGAATCTGTGCCCCGAAGACTGATATCCATTCGGGCAAACAATGAGGAGAGCTACTTACATGCCTGCCAGCGACGAATTTAAAAAAGCCTTACGTTCAGGTGATCTTCCCGAAGCTTTCGTGATGGCCATGGGAAAAGCCACAGAACTGAATATTACAACGAAGGTCATTAAAGCTGACGGCACAGTAGATGAAGCATATAATTCTGCCCAATGTCTAGAAACACGCCTCGATATTCTGAGTGGCACAATTGAAAATCGTGTGGGTGAGGATTTTGTCGGCACAGGCAAATACAGTGAATTACAAGCGTTTCACCAGCAGCAAGTTGCCCTTGGTAATCGCAAAATACAAGAAAATTTTCAAAGTTTGCAGGAGCTTTTTCGGCTCCTCGTCACCCTACAGCAATATAATCGCCTGACAAATGCTGAGCAGCCGCTAGATCTCACTTTCCTTGAGGTGCCAAGCCAAAAACTGCCGCCGGAAAGGGTGATTACAACGCTACAAGAGCAGGCTTCTATCCTAGAGTCACTGCAAGGGGGAGAATCCTCCAATATTGAAAAAACAGATGCTGAAAATAAAGAAAGTTCTGAAGGGATTAGTTCACCCACTAACGGGGGAGAAACAGTATCGTCCAATGTTGCGAAAATATCGATAGATAAAGCAGAACGAAAGGAGCAAACGACAACAACTTCAAGTCCGCCATCCCAAGCAAATGATACACCGACACAGAAAAGCAATAACCTCCGGGACGGGGCGATCGCCACAGGTGTTGTGGCGGCAACGGCGGCGGTAGCAAAATCAGTCACCTCTGAAGCCAAGCCTGACAAGCCAGAGGATGGGGAATCCCTAGACTTTCTCGATAGTTTCGCTGCGCTGGATTTAGATGATGCTCCCGCACCCCTGATGCCCGTGTCTGATGTGGAAATCGATGACTGGGAGACTCCCACAGACATGAGTCCTGCTGAGCGGCTATCCCAAATGCCGACTGATACCTATATCCCGACATTGTCAGACTTTGACCATGATGATGATGGTGAGGCTGGGCTGGATGATTTTCTAGAGGCAGATCTCGATGATCTTCTCGGAGGGGGGGAAGCGTCAGTTGTTGAGGATGACAGCTTTGTTGAACCGACGGAACCTACAGCTTCTGAAACCTTAGATGAGGCACTATTGGAGGCAGAAGCGGAGGCGATCGCCCCCAGTGCACCAGAAGCTCTAGATGTAGAGGATATCGATGCTGCTGCCGAAGAAAATGATGATTTTGATGTCGATGAGTTACCGGATTTTTCCGATGACAGTCTAGATGCCCTCTTGGCTGATAGCTTTAGTGAGGTGTCCAGTCCGAGTGCCCTAGAGTCCTCTGATACCGATGATGTTGTCGGGGATACGGATGATTTTGATGCCAATGAGTTGCCGGATTTTTCCGATGACAGCTTAGATGCTTTATTAGCTGACAGGGAAGCCGATAGTGGGGCGATCGCCGCCAGTGATGACGCAGAATCCATTGCTAGATTTGACGAGTTTGCGGATATCTCGGAGGACAATTTACCCGACGATGTCATGGATGATTTACTCCATGAACCCGAAGAAACCGATGATGACGACAGTGAAATTACAGCGATTTCCTTTGGCCCAAAATCAACCTTCCCCGGAATATCCGACATTGAAGATAGCGACGAAGAGGCAATCCTAGAACCCAAAGCAAGTTTTGGTGATGTTTTAGAAGAAGAGTTAATCACCCCTGACGACGATGTAGCCCCCGTTAATGTGGCGGATTTGACTGATATTAGCCATGGCCAAGGCGAAGTTGCTTTAGAGGCCGGTGACATGACAACACCCCAAGATGCCACCATCCCAAGCGAGGCGATCGCCGATGTAGAAGCAGAGCTCACGACTAATGAACTACTTGTTGCAGCGAGTGCAATGACCCCCGAAGTGACAGAACAAGCCCTGCAAGAGACCTTCAACCAGTCGCAGACCCCTGCCACCGAAGAGAAACCTGTCCCTCAAACCCACAGTGAACCAGCAGAAACAGCGACAACTGTAGACATCAGCACCATCGATGATTCCGAATTGCTGAGCTTTATTGATGAAAATTGGCAGTTGCATCCAGATGTCATGGAAATCACCTCCCTTGACGCAGAAACCGACGATGAACCTGTTTTATTACAACCCCTCTCCGAAGAGGAACTGGCCACATTAGAAGAGGTGGAAGATACAGACTGGCTATCTTCTACGGTTGACAATGATTGGGAGCCTTTAAATCTCAGTAGTGATGACACCAAAGGATTAGAAAACTTTAGCCTCATTCTGCATGAGGAAGAGTTAGCCGTAGACTCTGAAATGGCATCTTTGGAGTCGGCCGTTGGTGAAGAAACATCGGTCATTTCTGCAGAATCTGATACTTGGTCAGCCATCGGCAATGACATTGGTGACGATATAGACAGTCCTTTAGAAGCTACTGCTGCCTTACCGACAATTGATTTGCCCTTGGACGATCTAAACATTCCCGAAGCGGAAGAAACGAGCGTTGCAAATAGAGAAGATAGTGGGGCGATCGCCGACGATATGACTGACGAGATATCAGAAAATATCGCCACTGATTCACCAATAGAAGCCGATGATTTATCAGCAGTGTCGGAAAATCTTAATACCCTAGAACAGGCTGGAGCAGTAGCAGATCTAGATTTAGATCTGGATCCTGGCGATCATGCTGATAGCGAAGACTGGAGCGAAGCGGCAACAGATCTTGATAGTAGTGTGCCATCAGAGACATCACTCGACGAAGATTCCGAAGCAGCCTTCGCAGATCTAGATGAATCATCAGAGCATCTCAACGATCTAGAAATGGAAACTGCCCGATCTGGTGACGACGGGGTGGACGAGGAGATCGCCGATAATGATATCTTTGCTGGCATAGATGCCTCAGAGCTAGCTGACTTGAGTGATGATCAACTCGATAACATTGAGCTAGATGAAAAAATATTAACAGAATCCCCAGATAGCCTTGCCAGCGATATCGATGAACCAGAAATAGATCCCTTTGCCACAGACAATTTAGCCTCTATGGATTTAGAGATGTTCGCGGCTGAGGCGGATCTAGAGCTTGAAAACATCGAAGATGATATGGAGCTTGAACTGTCCATGGGCAATCTGGGCAAGCTTACCAGCCCAGACCCTTTGCTTTTAGATGGGGATTCCTTTGACGAACTGGGCATCGAGCCAGATCTAGACCTTGATGTAGATGACGTAACGCACGAACTGGCAACGCCAGTATTTGAGACGGAGCCAGATCCCTTTGCTGAGTTGGGTTTAGGTGATGAAGAGCTTGAAACAACGGGCTTAGATAATTTGGATTTGCTGGATGTAGAGGGTTTCATCAGCGGTGATGCAGCTGGAACAAGTGATGACTTAGATTTTGATCCTTTAAATCTCGATATTGACAGGCTAGATAATTTAGATTTTGATAGCGCGGCAATGGATGTTGACGGGAATGATGACAATCCATTACTGGAATTTGGTGTCTCTGACGAACTAGACACTTCTGATCTGCCCAGTGCTGATGATGCCATGGCGATGGATGTTGGAGAGTTTGATCAAGAAATTTTTGATTCTCTGACAGAATTAGACCAAGCGACTGAGCATCTAGAAACTGGTAGTTTAGATTTCAATTCTCAAGTGCTATTGGATGATCTCGATGGAGATGCTGGTATAAATGCAGAATCTACGGCATTTTTAGGTGATGATGGTGAAAGTGATTTCGACCTTGATGCTATTTCTTTAGATGAGCTGGGTGGCTTGGCGCCAGAGGTGTCGGCTAGTCAGTCTAGTGATTTATCTGATGCGGAAAATTTTTCTGGTTTAGATTTAGAGCTTGATACCACAGAGGCTTTGCCGGAGTTGCCTGATGATGGGGCGATCGCCACCGAAAAGACCTTGGGGGGTTTATCCGAAGATGATGACTGGCCAAACTTTGACCTAAATCTTGAGTCCGATGAGCCACTAGCTGAATTTGCGGGTGAGGGGTTGAATGATTTGGATGATACGCCCATTGATTTAGACTTTGATCTGGGCGACTTAAATTTGCCAGAGATGGCCTCCATGTCCTCTGATGCTAGCACCGTTTCAGCAACCGATGAGCTCGATTGGGATCAACTTTCAACTAACGAAAATGAGGCGGCTAACGCATCCGATGACAGCGACGCTGGCTGGGATATCTTCGGTGATCAGGCCACAACATCTGCACAACCTGGCACCGCAGCTACTGAAGAAACCATTGCCTCCTCAGACGATGACTGGGCGATCGCCGGACTAGACAGCTTAGACGACCTTAGCGATAACGACTTGAGTAGTTTAGGAGACTTTGACCTAGACGCTTTAGAATTAGACGATGACGAAAATGACGATAGCGACTTGGATTTATTTAAGAACGATGAAAGTGGCAACCTAAACCCTTTCTTCGACCCTAGTGTCTAGATTTTCTGAACATTTTTTGCCGAACTAATCGCCATGACTACTGCCTTTGAAAGGTTGCAAGCCCAGACCAATAACAATGCCGCATCCCCAGAGCAAAACCCTCGGCAATTGCCCCAGCAGCTCCATGAATTTGTGCGCTCCCTCGGTGGTCTCCTTGCAGATGTCTCCGCCCTTGAAATCAATACCATGGTCGTGGAGCAGATTAGCGGCAACAAATTTACACCATGGGAAGTGTACCGCGATATTTATCCCATTTCCCGCGTTTACCTAGAACAGCAAGGCTATCACCCCAAGCTCCACAAAGCCTATCTAGACCTGCGATCCCAACTCGAACTGCAATACTCGCTTCTGCTTACCGACCCGACCTCGCCTTTCTACGAACCGAGTGTCCTTGAAAATATCCGTGAAATGTCACCAATTTTGACAGACCCGACCATTGACTCAATGGATCTTCCCACCCGACTGCCCGATCCGATTAATCCCACCGATGCGACGGAAGTCACCCGTGTACGGCATCTTTTAAATAACGGCGTATTTCTGTGTCACCTGCGTAAAATTAGCGAATTAAAAGCAGCCCTTGATAGCCGCAACCGCCGTTTAATCCGACAAGCTGTTTCCGTGACAAATTCTAATCAACCGGGAGACGAGACCAGCTCTGAAGTACAGACAAATGATCATGTCCTAAACGATATTATCTATGCGCAAACCGTGATCCAATTAGATGGTGACATTGTGAATCGCTACGCCGAAGAATTATTTCGTCATCCCTACAAGGAAAGTATCCTTGAAATTCACCGCGCCAGCCTCGAAACTGGTGAAAAGCAATGGCGGGGGCTGTTGGGCTTTATCATTGAAATTATCCAGTCCACCATTAGCCAAGGAAGTGGTAGTAATAAAAAGCAACGTGGGCGGCATCAAGCTCCCCTCAACTAACGTTGTTTTCGTGTTATTGCTGAATAAAATTTCTCTACTCCAGTTTTTTGCCGCCGCTAATGCCAGTTAAACAGTCTGATTTTCTCGCCCAAAATTTTGTCTCTTTGGAGTCTGAGGAGATCAACGAGGGGCATCTTATTGTGCATGGCGTAGCATTCCATCTCACCCAAGAGTCTTTACCTACGTTGTTATCCATTAAGGCGGCGGGGAAGCGCTTAAAATTTTCCCGCCATTTTGTATTGGCTTGGCAACGGTACGCACTTTTTCAGAATAATCATGGTGATTTACGGCGCACTTGGTCTTTTTCGCTGAGCTATGAGTCCCAGGGGATTTTGCAGACATTGGTGACCCGTGATGGGGAAGTGGTCAATCAAGTCTGTGCGGATGTCTTGCACCACAGTATTTTGCATCAACAGTTGCGAGAAATTCATTATTGGTTGATCGCTCAGCTGTTGGGTAAATTATATTTGCGTCGCCCCCGTGGTAAATGGATTAATGTTGTTGCTTGGTCAATGGCGATCGCCCTTGTTTTGCTGTTTGTGCTTTTCCATATTGGAACTGTTTTGAGCCAGCCATTACTGTTGATTTTGCCCATTGTTGTGAGTGTGGGTGTTTTGAAGTGGCTATTGGCAAGGGGCTTATTTTTGTCCTTGGCATCTCTACAACAGTTGTTTGTACAGCGATTGCTCTGGGGAGCTTGGGCTAAGGATCCTCAAAAACAACTAAAAGGGCTGCAATACTTGCGCCGATTGTGATACCGGACAGAATATTACAACCCTAAAGCTTAAGGTGGGTTAGTGGGCGATCGCCCCGTAGCAGCTAATCATAGTAGCCACTAATTGCAAAACAAAAGTTTAAACGATGACCCGTGACGGCAACTCCAGACAATAACCAGCCCCATAAACCGTTTTTATGAATTTGGGATGGCGGGGATCCGGTTCTAGCTTGGTACGGAGGTGGCGGATGTGGACGCGAATCGTTTCGATATCATCCGAGGGATCGTAACCCCAAACCTCTTTTAAAATTTCGCTCGGAGAAATAGTTTGTCCATGGCGCTGCAACAGACAATGGAGCAGCTCAAATTCTAAATGGGTGAGCTTTACCGTGTCATCAAACCAAATCACTTCAAAGCGCTCTGGGATTAATGTTAACGGCCCATAGTTTAAAATTTCGCTATGTTTTGCCGCCTGGGGAATGCGATCACTGCGACGTAGTAAAGCCCGCACCCTCACCAGCATTTCCTCAACTTCAAAGGGCTTGGTTAAATAATCATCAGCGCCAGCATTAAAGCCATCGACTTTATCCTGAGTCTGCCCCAGTGCAGTCAACATCAAAATGGGAATATCAGAAATACGTTCGTCCCGACGAATCCTTTGGCACACCGTAAACCCGTCAACTTTTGGCAACATCAAATCCAACATCACGAGGTCCGGCTGTAGTTGTACCGCCAAGGCTTGACCCTTAAGACCGTCTTCAGCGCGGTTTACGTCGTATCCTGCTAATTCCAAATTAATCGCGACCAATTCCGCGATCGCCGGATCATCATCAATAATTAAAATTCGAGGCATCACCACTAAACCCAAGCTACATAACCCCCATCTTAAAAGTAAATATTCGGAAAGTTACGTTTTTTTTACAAAACACTGCCGTTTAATGCAGAAAAAAAGCGCCAAATTCTGCCCTATTTCCGTCTTTTCAAGTATTTTTATTCAGAAAGCACTGTTAAAACAAGAATTACAAAACAACAAGCAGTATTAACTTTTGTGTGATTCCTGTAATGTCTTAGGGAAAGTCTTAAGTTTTTTTTAAGGTGAAAGACGTGCTTTTTTTGCCCTATTTTTGCTGTACCAGTCTGCAATTTCTGGGCACCATGCTTCAAAATGCTCATACATCAGCTCACAGAGTTTTTGAGCTTCCAGTTGAGCATCTTTTTTCCACCGCAAATCCAGTAAATGCATCAGCGATCGCACATTACAGCTCATCACAAAATGTTGCCGCGCATCAAAGGGAATCAAACTACGGGCATGCTCTTCTGCCAAACCTTCGTTAATACGCTGGCGATAACGCTCACAAGCGGCTAAACACCATGCTTTGTCTTCATCGCGCTGGGCTTCAGAGTAAAAGTATTTTTTACCTTGGCGATTATCGTAGTGGCCAACAGGTCTGAGGTAAAACACATCCTCCACATCCCGTTGACCATCAGCCACGTCAATAATGCGTTGTCCGGTATAGCGAAAGGAGTTGTGGACGACCACGCCATTGGCAATGAAATTATGCCAGGGGCCTTGCATTTCAAGGTCATAGGTGATGGTTTGGGTGAGATATTCAACCTCTTCAACGGTGACTTGTTTGAAAGACTGTGCGGTATCCCAAGCTATGAGCTGGCAGCTTTTCGTCATGGTGACATGGGCTGAGGCTGGCTGGTTTGAGCCTTCTAAGCCCACTGCTGCTGCCATAGTCTGCCAACCCTCTGTCGTGAGTAGGCGATGTTCTGTGGTGCAGTCTAAATGTTTGCCATTACTGAGGGTTAAGCGATAGATGGGCTGGACACCGCTACATACAACGTTTTGGATTTTGCCTGTCGTAAAGGTTTGTTTTTTTTCGTCAAGGACAATGATTTCTAGGGTCTTAAAAATATTTAAATCTGTCGTTCCTAGCTCGTATAGGGCTTTAATGCTGCGGCTTTCATTAATGCCTGTGTCTGTTTTTTTGAGGGCGATCGCCGTATCCCCCGCCAGACATTGCACATCAAAACTAATACCCACCCGGTGAGTGCGAATTTGCTGCATCAAAGAATGGGGAAAATAACCGACATTAAAGACAATTTGGGGATGTTCAATGGGGCCGTAATGTCCTCGACCACCTGCTAATAGGTGCTTAATTACGAGTTCGCCAGCTTTTTTTTCATCGGGAAAAGTATCCCGCTGTTCCCAGACTAGTTCTTCACAGTAATCTTGGTGCATGGCGCTCCAGATGGTCTGCTGGGGATTTGGAGTAGAGCGGAGGACTTCGACGCGAAATTTATCCATAAAACGAATCAATAAACGGGGTTGAGAAAGGTTATCGTGTAGATACTCGAACTTGAAAAAAATAGAGTTGAGCGAACGTAAAGGTTGACGGGATTTCCGAGGAAACAGTTCACCCTGATTTTTTTTGGCAATTCCCGCCAGTGATGTACCAGAATAATCGTTTCATCTTATTTTTCTACATTAGGTAAGAACTTTTTGGTGATGGGCTTACTTCGGGAAAACTGATAGAAAAATTTTCACTAGGGGCGATCGCCGAATTTTTACCCCAATTTGAAAAAAATAAATGACAAAAAATAAACTTTAAAGACGACTAGACGCGCGGTAAAGTAACGCGTTCCTCTTGATCTTGGTACTTCCCGCCGCGGTCACTATAGGTGGTTTTACAAGGCTCTCCCTCGAAAAATAGAAGCTGCACCACCCCCTCGTTGGCATAAATCCGACAATCGGTGCTAGAAGAATTGCTGAATTCTAATGTGATTGCGCCGCGCCAAGATGCTTCTAGGGGAGTGGTATTGGCAATTAAACCAACACGGGCATAGGTTGATTTGCCCAGACAGATAGCTGTGACATTGGCAGGCATTTGAATTTTTTCGAGGGAGACACCTAGGCCATAGGAATTAGCGGGGATAATAAAATAATCGCCATATTCATCTTGCTGAAGATCAACTTTCTCAAGATTTTGGGGGCTAAAAGCTTTTGGATTGACCACAGTGCCGGGAATGTGACGAAAAATGAGAAATTCTTCGGGGCTGAGACGAATATCGTAGCCATAGCTAGATAAACCGTAGCTTAACGCTGGCACTTGCGTATTATTGTCGATCTGAATCTGACGCATGAGACTCGGCTCGAAGGGGGTGATCATTCCTTGTTTAGCTTGGTCTAAAATCCAAATGTCATTTTTGAGCATAGTTCCCTCGGCAAGAAATTCGACACCATATATTCTCATGTCCGTCGGCGATCGCGCTAATGCTTTACTCGGTTAGGGCAAGTCAGTCACAAATGCTCGACACTGTTTTAAAATAGCCTTTGTGACAAACTATGTTTAATAAAAATTTATCCTCCAAGGAGTTCCACCCATGAGCGCAGAAAGCATGATGTTTAATGGCTTTATCATCGCCATTACCACTGTTCTTTTCGGTATGGCATGGGGATTTTTGATCCTCAAAATCCAGAATAAGTCTACGGGTAAGGCTGACTAAGTCTGTTGGCTTAGATTGTTAGGATAGGGGTTGTGTACATTGCTCCCTACCCCTCATCCGGCGATCGCCATGTTTAAGAATTTTCCTTTTTTTAACCGTAATCAACAGAAAATAGCTGCCGACAATACCTCCCAAGATTCAAAGGCAGACCAAGGGGAGCCCCCTCTGGGCGACGAAGAAAAAAATATTACGCCTCGCATCGAATTTTTTAACGGTATTACAGAAGATCTCAGTAACGTTAGTCTCCAACGCGATCCGCGTACTGGTGTGAAATCCGTTGCAATGACCTTTGAGCAGCTCAATGCATTAGAGCGATTCCAAAGCTTTACGAGTGGTTTTAATGGCGTTGTTAGCCTCATTGACGAAGAAGGTGATATTGCTGTGACCCCATCGAGTTGTCGCATTATTTTTGGTGGCGATGAAGGGGATGACCTGCGTGGTGTGATTTGTCGCTTTGAAATTGACCAAGAAAATCATTGGGAGCGGTTTATGCGGTTTATGAATCGTTATGCCGACGAAAATGGGTTTGCCTATGGTGAGCCTGACGAGGGGCAATAGGCTCCGTATCTTTATAAGTGCTGTGAAAACAACCTAACAGCAGGACTTGAAGTGGCTAAATGGTGAAATTCAAGCAAATATTATCTTTGAAAATCCGGGTGGCGATCGCCTAAAACGATAGTCATACCAGACTTCTCAGTACAGGACAAAACTGGAAAAAAGTAGGAGGAGAGGGTTTGATAGAAATTA
>NZ_MRBY01000058.1 GCF_001904615.1 [Limnothrix rosea] IAM M-220 | reverse complement strand
CGCTCTCCCATTCACCGCGTCGTACTTCCGAGCATGCTTAAGCAAAACTCACGTTCACTAGCTGTCCCAAGGGCAATAGTAATGGGGAGTTCAGTGAGTCTTGGCTGAGGCTGGTTTTATAGCCTAGATGTAGAGAGCCAGAGCATCGTGTTTTGCCACGGCATGGTTTGGTTGAGGATTTGCTGCTCGAATTGGGTTTTGATGTGTTGGATTTCGGGGTTAGGGAGTTGGGTGCGGAGATGATCGATGTATGCAGGGCGTTTGGGATTTTGGGATGTAAACTAATGGTTTTGTTATGGCGGACTAATAAAAATTTGAGTAGATTTAATGTCTTTTTGGGGCTGAGTTTTAACTTTTAGATCGTCAAATATTTTCTGCAAATCGGCATCATTCCAATGCACTATGTCGTTATCAGGGTGAGTGTAAATGGCTTCCTCGGCGGTGATGCGTTTTTTCGATCATCTCTGCATCTAAATCACTCAGGTCTAAAAGCTCGTCAAGCTTCTGTCTGTACGATCATTGTGAATCCTTTTAAGTCAAAACTTTATCTTAAATAACGTCAGTTATGGATAAGAATTTAGCTGATATTTCTTTAAAGAAAAGAAGACAAGGAGAGGTAGAGACACGGAGAACCAACGAAAATTTGCGTTTTTTGACCCCTAGGATTGTTTGGATAAAACATCTCCCGATCTCTCGCTCTCTGATTCGCCGCGTCGTATTGCCGAGTACCCTTAAGCAAAACTCAGGTTAAATAATCACTAATTTCACTGGTGTAGTCGGCATGGGGAGCATTTTCTGGAGGCAAAATAACTAAATTTCCTCGCAGTGACTCAAGCGATTTATTGGCAAATAGGCTTGCATTAATCGCTTGGTGATGGTTGTCCATTGTCTATTTGTAGGTTGCCAGAGTTATGCTGTTTTGCTGTTTGGGTTCTGGTTCGACTGTGGTTGATTGTTTAAGTCAAGATATTGAATCGACTAATGTCGTCTGCGCGTTGCTATTTTGCAGAGACCGAAAATGCTTGTCTTCAAACTTCAGGGCACATGGGGTTTCCTTTACCAAGGGCTGCTAATCATACTAAATCCTGCCCAATAGTAAGGGTGCTTTAGCTCTTCGGCAGTGGGAATTTGGTCACTTAGGGAGGCGGGAATGGGGACAATGCTACCGCGCGCTAATAAGAGGCGATCGCCGTCGAAGTTTACATCTCCCTTGAGTAGTGTGAGTTGGGCTTGGCGGAGGGCTTCAGCTTTAGTATTTTGCAATGATAGCTCTTGGTAGAAATCGCCCATTAGAGTCAGGGTTCCTGCATCGCTGATATTCCATAGGGTGGCGATCGCCGAATTAATCCCCAGCTGTAGTGCAAGTCCGGCAAATCCCAGCTCTGCTTCGCCATCTCCCACTGCCGTACGGCAAGCGCTTAGGACTAGTAAATCGACATTCGCTTGATGCCAGTTAAATTTCGGAATGTCCTCTAAAGTAACTTTCTGGTCGTAAAACTGAATGTAGGATTCGCTGGGACGACCCGCCAAAAAATCAGCATGGGTAGCAAAATGCACAATATCAAATTGGCGATTGCTGAGTAATGCCTGTAGGTCAACGCCAGTAAAATCATCATTGAGAATAGACAGTTTTTGCCGCGGTGTTTGGGTGGGCAAGGGCGATCGCCCTTGTTTGACAATCGTGGCTAGCTCTAGGGGCACTGCGGGTAATGGGCTAAGCTCTTCAAATTTTGACGCTCCCATGGCTAAAATGTTACCCCGTTGAATATCGCCGTATTCGTGGGCAATGAGGTTGAAGGCTGGAATACGGGTGAGGGCATATTTTTCAATCAAAAAGCGATCGCCATCATGCAAAGCCGCTAGGGGAATACCACGTAAGCCATCGCCTAAGCAAAATAAAATCGTGTCAATCTCCTCAGGCCGCAAAAAATCCAATTCAAACGGTTCTAATAACCATTGGTATAGTTGGCGAGCCGTTTCTTGATCAAAGGGGCGGCGGGGATTGGTGAGGCTCTGGGTAAAGCGACTGGCGATCGCCTCAAGCTTTTCTTGGGGGACATCATAGAGATCCCGAACAATGGGTTCTCCCGTTGACGTGACAAGCACTAAATGTAAATGGTCTTCCCTAGACATTGCCCAAATGACGGCAGGCTTTGTATCTGTCTCTGCGCCCATCCGTGCCAAGGTTGCCCCCATCTCTGCGGGGGACTGGGTAACCGTTGCTAAATCACGACCAAAATAAGTCTCAAATTCACGTTCAAAACTTTGTTCCATCGCCACAACAGCGTCGCTGGTCGTCTGGGCAAAACTAGGGATGGTCGTCGTTAGGCCTAGGGCGATCGCCAAGCTACCAAGGAAACATTGACCTAGAGCTTTCCTCATTTTTTATGCAACCACTAAACTACTACCTTTGTCTTCGTTGATCATCGCCCATGCTCCGGTTAAAGAAGCTGAGAATAGGACAAAATTTCCCTTAAATTTGTATGGTGACATTCATCACTTTTTGGGTCTTGCTGCCTAAAAGCTTGGGAATCATGAGGGTCGCAATCATGGGATTATCGGTTGAATTAGTGACAAAATTTACGGAATATGACCTACTTTCTTGGCATTGATTTTGGCACCTCCGGGGCAAGGGCGATCGCCATCGATGCAGACCACACCATTGCGCAAACCATCACCTATTCCCTAGCCGCGCAAACTCCGACAGCTTGGCAGCAGACATTATTTAAATTACTCGATGCCCTTCAGCAAGACATCGCGAAACATCTTAGGGCGATCGCCATTAATGGCACCTCAGGCACAGTGTTACTCTGCGACGCAGCCGGGAAACCCCGATCAGAAGCGCTTCTGTATAACGATGATCGGGGGCGATCCCAATTAACCCAACTGGCAGATTTAGCCCCCACCGGACACCTCGTGCAATCAGCCACATCAAGCTTGGCAAAATTACTCTGGTTTCAAGCGGAGGGTTTCACGGATCACGCCCAATATTTTCTGCACCAGGCCGACTGGTTAGCCGGATTGCTGCATGGTCAATGGGGCATCAGCGATTACCACAATGCCCTGAAGCTCGGCTTTGATGTTGAAAAATGCCTTTATCCCGCCTGGCTGCAAAGCACTTCTTTGTTTAAATTATTGCCGGCGGTAAAAACACCCGGAGCAAGTATCGGAAAAATCTCTGGAGCGATCGCCACCCAATTTCAGATCAACCCCCATTGCCAGATACGGGCAGGCACAACAGATAGTATTGCCGCATTTATGGCCAGTGGCGCGAGCAAAGTGGGTGAAGCAGTCACTTCATTAGGTTCAACCCTTGTTGTCAAGTTACTCAGCGATCGCCCGGTAAATGACCAAGCAGCAGGTGTTTATAGCCATCGTTTTGGGCAGCTGTGGCTGACAGGCGGTGCGTCAAATACAGGGGGAGCCGTCCTAAAACACTTTTTTGATGAGCCAGCTATCCGTCGACTGAGTGATGAAATTAATCCCCACATCAGCACAGGCTTAGCGTATTACCCCCTCCTCAAGCCCGGCGATCGCTTTCCGATTAATGATCCCAATTTAGAACCCCGCTTAACGCCACGACCTGACGGCGATCGCCAATTTTTCCAAGGTTTGCTAGAAGGCATTACCCACATTGAAGCGATGGGCTACGACAAATTACAAGAATTAGGCGCACCAAAACCCACCAAAATTTTTACCGCAGGGGGCGGCGCTCAAAATCCAACTTGGACAACCATGCGTCAAAAACAATTTTCCTGCCCGGTGCTCATCTCCCCAAATCCGGAGGCCGCCTACGGTTCTGCACGACTTGCCCACCACGGCAACTTAAACGAGTGGTCATAAATCTTGGTCTGTAGCCACCGCTTTCTAATATCCCTTTTAGAATAGGAACAGTAAGCAATATCAGTCGAATTTGTAATGGGGCGAGCATTCACTTTGGGACAAGTTAACAATATTCAACCTCAGCATTAGTCATCATCTCCATCACATAATTTAATAACCTGTTCTAGTCACAACCGATTCGGGATCAAGAAATCTCTGTTATGGTGACTGTATTAAATAAAGATTTACATTGTCTTCATATTTTTGTATTTAGAATAATCGCCCCTTAAATTCACCTTAATTTCTTGCCTTGTCTCCGTTCTGCGCTCTGACATAGATCGCGATTATAACTATGACTTCCACTTTGTCTGTGGCCACTGCGGCTCAAGACGTACAAGCTTTAAAAGGTGCTTGGCGTAGCATCACCCCAACGAGTTGTCCTCTCCACTACAACTTTCATATGCACTCGGTCTTTTCCGATGGGCAGCTAACACCAGAACAAATTGTCGATCAGGCGATCGCCATCGGTTTATCGGGTTTTGCCATTACCGATCACCATACCGTTAATGGCTTTTGGCAAGCCCAAGCCTACCTAGCAGAGCAACAAAAATCACAAACTCAACCCGTCCCCCAACTCTGGACAGGTATCGAAATTAATGGCGTGCTCCTCGATACTGGGGTGCATATTTTGGGTTACGGTTTTGATCCCGACCATCCAGACCTAGAGCCCTATCGTCAGCGGGAAATCCAGCAGGGCGATCGCGCCGCAGCCCAAACCATTGTCGCCGCGATCCATCAAGCAGGAGGTTTAGCCGTATTAGCCCATCCAGCGCGGTATCGTCGTCCTGCCCAGGATTTGGTTCCGGCAGCCGTGGAACAGGGGTTTGATGGCATCGAAGCCTATTACGCCTACAGTAATCCTAATCCTTGGCGCTCTAGTGACAAGCACACCGCTGCGATGCAAACCATGGGAGAACAATATAATCTATGGCTAACCTGCGGCACAGACACCCACGGCTGTAATCTCCTGCGACGTTTATAAATAAATTTGCACGATTGATAAACTTTTAAAAAAGCTCTTGCCTCGGTTGCCGTGATTCGCAAAGGATAAAGGGGCGATCGCCCAGTCAATGTCAAGAATGCTTACCAGAAAATCCTCAAAAAATAAACTAACGAAAGCATAATTCCCTTGTCAAAGGCCGAAAATAGTTGATAATCGAGATGTTAAACCCATATTAAGTTCCATTAAAGTCACGTTATTTGTTCAGTATTTAACTGAATTTCTAACGTTGCTATACTTGCTTTTTTTGTTTTCACCTAAATTCACGCTAGGAGCGCAACCTGTAGGATGACTGTCCCCCAAACTGTCCATGCCAACATTGAATCTGACAAGCCAAAAGAATATTGCGGCGTTTTCGGTATCTATGCCCCCACAGAAGAAGTGGCAAAGCTGGCATACTTTGGACTCTTTGCTCTACAACATCGGGGGCAAGAATCCGCTGGGATTGCAACCTTTGATCGTGATCGTATCCACTGCCATAAAGATATGGGCTTGGTTTCCCATGTCTTTAGCGAAGATAAACTAGCAGAACTACAGGGCATTTGGGCGGTGGGTCACAATCGCTATTCCACAACGGGCTCTAGTCATAGTTGCAATGCGCAACCTGCTTTAGAAGAGACCCGCCTCGGTACTTTAGCCCTCGCCCATAACGGTAATCTCGTTAATACGATTGAGTTAAAGGAAAAGCTTGAATCCCTCAATGATCATCTCGATTTCCATACGACCACTGACTCGGAAATGATCGCTAAGGCGATCGCCATTTATGTCGATCAAGGTATGAGTTGGCATGATGCTGCCATTGCGGCATTTAAGCTCTGCTCTGGTGCCTATAGTCTTGTGATTGGTACGCCAGAGGGTTTAATCGGTGCGCGGGATCCCCATGGTGTACGCCCCCTCGTTTTAGGCACCTTAGAAGAAGAGGATGGTACAGAGCGATTTGTCCTTGCTTCTGAAACCTGTGCCCTCGATATTATTGGCGCAGATTATATCCGCGATGTTAATCCCGGCGAAATGGTGTGGATTACGGAAGCAGGCATCGAATCAACCCAGTGGAATACACAGCCAGAGCAAAAGCTCTGTGTGTTTGAAATGATTTATTTTGCTCGCCCTGATAGTCTGTTCCACGACGAAACGCTGTTTAGCTACCGCCTCCGCCTTGGTGCTCAGTTGGCACGGGAATCTCAAATTGATGCTGATCTTGTGATGGGTGTCCCCGATTCCGGGATTCCGGCGGCGATCGGTTTTTCCCGCGAGTCTGGTATTCCCTTTGGCGAAGGTTTAATCAAAAATCGCTACGTGGGTCGTACCTTTATCCAACCCACCCAGCACATGCGGGAAGTGGGTATTCGTATGAAACTCAATCCCCTAAAAGATGTATTGCATGGTAAACGCATTGTGATCGTTGATGATTCCATTGTGCGGGGAACCACCAGCCGTAAAATTGTGCGCGCCCTGCGTCAAGCTGGTGCGGAAGAAGTTCATATGTGTATTTCTTCGCCCCCTGTGACCCACCCTTGTTTCTATGGCATCGATACCGATAACCAAGAACAGCTAATCGCCGCCACTAAATCTCAACAGGCGATCGCCGAGCAGATCGAAGTAGACTCCCTGACTTACCTCAGCAAAGAAGGCATGCTAAAAGTAACCAACGAAAACCCCAAACATTTCTGTACCGCTTGTTTTGACGGTAACTATCCCATTGAGATTCCCGATGCCATCAAGTCATCTAAGCTAATGTTAGAGAAAGCCACAGTTTAGACGCGACACAGAAAAAAGCGGAGGAAAATATTCATGCCGACCTATCCCGGAATTTCGAGCGAAGCCTTTCGCCATCCCCTAGATCGACAGGCAGAGGAAGCCCTCCGCAACTTACCCGGCTTTAAATTACTGGCTAGTCGCTTTGTAGAATATATCTATGAGCGACCCCAGCAAATTTATTTAATGGGGAACACCATTAAAGCGGGGCCTCGTCAGTACTCGACGCTTTATGGCATGTTTCGAGAATGTGTGCGGGATCTGGATGTCAGTATTGAGCCGACCCTGTACGTCGATCAAAATCCCCGCGTCAATAGCTACACCCTCGGTACAGAACACCCCTATATTGTTGTCAATAGCGGCCTACTCGACCTATTAGAAGAAGACGAATTACGGACGGTGCTTGCCCATGAGCTAGGACATCTCCAATGTGAACACCCAGTCCTCACCCAGATGGCAATGTGGGCAATGGGAGCCGCATCTTTTGTGGGAGAAGTAACCCTTGGCTTAGGAAATGTGATCACCACAGGTCTGCTTTATGCTTTTTATGAATGGCGGCGTAAAGCGGAACTATCAGCAGATCGGGCTGCTCTCCTCGTCACGGACGACCTCAATCCGATTTTTCGTACCATGATGAAGCTGTCTGGCGGCAGCATGAAATACGCCAATGAAGTCAGTTTGAGCGAATTTACTCAGCAGTCCCAGGATTATCAAGACCTTGATCAAGAGCAGCTCAACCAGATTTACAAATTTCTCATTTACAACGGTGGCAACGGCACTTTTCTTGGGCATCCTTTCCCTGTGGAACGTCTTAAATTTATTAAGGATTGGGATGAGTCGAAGGAATATCAAGATATTAAAGCGGGGCATTATGCCCGGGGTGAGTCTGGCTCGGTAGAGGTGGAAACGGAAGAGAAAAATGATGATGTGGATAATTTACGTCGTCAAGTAGAAGAGCTACGCCGCGAAATTGAAAGAACAAAAAAGCAAGATTAACTGGGTTGCCGAAGTTTCAAAAATGAGGGCGATCGCCTCCATATCCATAATTGTTTAATACCGACTCATTGCTTTTTTCCAATCTCATCAAATAACGCAGAAGGCAAAAGGGCGATCGCCATCTAAGTTCGTCGTTAAAATTAAAAATATAGTTTGCGAAATCGAGTAAATCCTATGATTGCTGCTGCCGAACTTCCCAGAAAAATGACACCGGAAGAATATCTCGAATGGGAAGCAACTCAGGATATTAAGTATGAATATATTGACGGTGAAATTATTGCAATGACGGGTGGAACAGTAACACACGCGAGAATTTACCTGAATTTATACCGCGCTTTATTTCCTCATTTACAGACGAGAGGATGTGAAACTTTTGTGTCGGACGTAAAGGTACAGGATTCTAAAACAAAGCGATATTTTTATCCTGACTTGGTGGTGACTTGCCATCCTGATGACAAGAAAAATAATCAATTTATCCAGCACCCCAAAGTGATTGTAGAAGTCTTGTCGCCTAGCAATGCTCGTTATGATCAAGGTCGCAAGCTCAAGCTATATCGCCAAATACAGAGTTTACAGGAATATATTTTGATTGATAGTCAGCGGGTTTCTGTGGAGATGTACCAGCGGCAAACGGGAAAAATGTGGGGCTACAGTGACTATGCTCTAGATGAAATGCTTGTCATTCCCAGCATTGAGTTTGAATGTCCGGTGATGATGCTCTACGAAGGCGCAATTCTCGAAGAATCGGAAGAAGAGTAACTTTTGTGGGTTTTGTTTTTTTGAAAAGGGCGATCGCCTCGAAGATTACGATATTGTCCACTTTGCGACCCACGGTTTTTTTCATAAAACCAAACCCGAACAATCAGGCTTAGTTTTTTCGCTGGTAGATGAACAAGGCAATTCCCAAAACGGTTTCTTGCGGCTCGATAGTATTTTTAATATGCAGCTTAACGCCAGTCTCGTTGTACTCAGTGCCTGCCAGACAGGGATTGGTGAGGAAGTTCCCGGCGAAGGAATGCTGGGTTTAAGCCGCGGTTTTATGTATGCCGGAACCCCACGCTTGCTAATGAGTTTGTGGAGTGTAGACGACAAAGCCACCGCCGAATTTATGACCCGTTTTTACCGAAATCTACTCGAAGACGGGCTCACTGCCGCTGCTGCTCTGAAGAAAACCCAACGGGAAATGCGCGAAGAAACCAAGTGGAGTCATCCGCAATATTGGGCAGCATTTATCTTGCAAGGCGATTGGAATTAATCCCCGTCTTCCTTTATCAAAAAAAGTAGGGGCATTTCGCAAAACGCCCCCACCAACTCGATTAAATTTACCGACTTTAAAAATGTCGTCTATTCAGCTTTATCCTTTTTCGCGGCGATCGCCTCAGCGGTACGCTTGCGATCTAGTTTTAAAACGACCACACCGAGGGGAGGCAAACAAAGATCCGCCGAGTAGGGCAAACCATGCATTCCCCAGTCCTCTGCCCAAACCCCACCAAAATTCTTCTGGTTACTGCCACCAAACGTCTCGACATCACTATTAAAGACTTCGTTGTAGCAACCCGGCTCCGGCATCCCAATGCGATAATGCCGATGTAATTGCGGCGTAAAATTACAAGCCACAATTAAGAAATCATTCGGATCCTTTGCACGGCGAATAAACGACACCACACTATTTTGATTATCCGAGCAGTCAATCCATTGAAAACCCTCTTCCTCAAAATCCCGCTCATAAAGCGCAGGTTGATCTTTATAGAAAGCATTTAGTTCAGAGAAGAAACCTTTGAGCTTGGCATGGGGTTCATGATTTAACAGATCCCAGTTGAGGTCAGTCCAAACATTCCACTCATTCCACTGCCCGAACTCCATGCTCATAAACATGGTTTTCTTGCCGGGGTGCATAAACATGTAGGCAAACAAAGCCCGCACATTAGCAAACTTCTGCCACTCATCACCGGGCATCTTACCGATAATCGAACTCTTGCCATGCACGACTTCATCGTGGGACAGCGCCAACATGTAGTTCTCGCTGAAGTGATACCACATACTGAAGGTAATGCTGTTTTGGTGATGCTGACGGAACCAAGGATCCATGCTGAAATAGTCGAGGTTGTCGTGCATCCAGCCCATATTCCACTTCAGGTTAAAGCCCAAGCCACCGAGGTATGTGGGACGAGAAACCATCGGCCATGCAGTGGATTCCTCCGCCACGGAAATCGCACCGGGATAATATTTGAAAATTAAATTATTGGTTTGACGCAAAAACTCAACGGCTTCTAAATGCTCGTTACCACCGTAATCGTTGGCAACCCACTCGCCATCTTCGCGGTCATAGTCGAGGTACAGCATTGAAGCTACTGCATCTACCCGAATACCATCAATGTGATATTTATCGAACCAAAACAGCGCATTGGCGATGAGGAAATTGCGCACCTCGTTGCGGTTGTAGTTAAAGATTAATGTGCCCCATTCTTTATGTTCGCCTTTGCGGGGATCAGCATGTTCGTAGAGGTGTGTACCGTCAAAAAATGCTAATCCATGGCTGTCTTTAGGGAAGTGACCGGGAACCCAATCCACAAGGACACCAATGCCATTTTCGTGACATTTGTCGATGAAATACATTAGATCTTCTGGGTTACCGAAGCGCGATGTCGGCGCATAATATCCCGTCACTTGATAACCCCAAGAACCATCAAAGGGATGCTCGGCGATCGGGAGTAATTCGATGTGGGTATAGCCCAGCTCTTTGATGTAAGGAATTAGCTGATCGGCCAGCTCGTAATAGCTGAGGTACCGTGCTCCTTCTTTGGTTTCGTTAACGGGAATAGGTTCTGCCTCGCCTGAAAGTAATTGCATTTTTTCTTCGGCAGAGCCATGGAGCCACGATCCTAAATGGAGTTCGTAGATGGAAATGGGCACTTTGAGGGGATCGGTCTTGGTACGTTGTTCAATCCACTCAGCATCGTTCCATTGGTATTGGTTTAAGTCGGTGACGATGGAGGCAAAGTCGGGGCGTACTTCTTGGAAAAAGCCGTAGGGATCGGACTTTTCGTAGATATGTCCTGCTTGGTTTTTTACTTCGTATTTATATTTTGCGCCGGTACTCAGTTCTGGAACGAAAATATCCCATATTGCGCCATTGAGCTTGCGCATTTGGTGCTCTCTACCATCCCATGCGTTGAAATCTCCAATGACAGAAACGTTGCGGGCATTGGGAGCCCAAACGGCAAAATAAACGCCGTCAACGCCGTTTAGGGTTAGGGGATGTGCACCTAGTTTTTCGTAAATGCGGTGGTGATTTCCTTCGGCAAATAGGTGTAAGTCTAGATCGCTAAAGTGGGGGGGTTCACCAAATGAATAGGGGTCGAAAATGGTGATGTGGCGATCGCCGCACTTATATTTCAGTTGATATTGTGGTGATATTTCCTGTTCGACAACACATTCAAAAAAGTGGGGATGATGTACCGCTGCCATGGGATATTCCTGCTGTGATACAGGGTCAACAACCCAAGCTTGCTCGGCTTTGGGCAGAAAGGCACGCACTGACCACGTTGATGCGCCATCAATTTCGACAGGATGACAGCCCAAAATTGTGTGGGGATTGTCGTGGTAGTTGGAGACGATCTGATGAACCTGTTCAGATGTAATCGCAGTAGGCATTATGGAAGTCACCGAAGATAAATTGCGGGTTACTGATGAAAAAGGGATGATTTAATGCTTGCCCATGGGGGTTTGCGGCGGTTGGCAAAAACCTAAGTATTTCAAGGAAAATCACCTAAATGTTATGAAAATTGCGTTTTAAAAAGATCATCTTTTACCTTAGTCTTTTTTGGAATTTCCGTAATCTTTCTGACGGCGTAGAGCCTACGGATTTTAGGTAAAAATATCTAATGAATTGGGCTTTTTTTCATTGGGCGAAAACATCTGGCGATCGCCACATTGATCGCCAAATCTCCAGTCGAAATCTAAAATAAATCCCGCTTACCCCGTAGTTTTGCAAAGACCCGTTGGGGTTCGTGATGGCTAACGGCAGCTTGTACCTCTGGCTGGTCACATCGCAGAAAAGGATTGGTTTGTTTTTCAATGGCGAGCAAACTGGGTACTGTCGCTTGACCCTGTTGTCTTAAGGCTTTCACTTCCTCAAATCGTTGGTATAGCTGAATATTGTCAATATCTAAACTCGTCGCAAATCGCAAATTTTTGAGGGTATATTCATGGGCACACCACACGCGGGTTTTATCTGGTAGCGTACGTATTCGTTGCAGCGATCGCCACATTTGCGCCGGGTTTCCTTCCAGAAGCCGTCCACAGCCCCCCGCAAACAGAGTATCGCCACAAAATAAATCCCCTGTGCCCTCCGGTTTTGTCGGGGGAAAATAGTAAATAATATGGCCTTGGGTATGGCCGGGCACAAATAAAATTTCAGCGGTGCGATCTAATACATTCAGGCGATCGCCTTCTTTGAGAATATTGGTCTGACCGGGAATGCGTCCCTTTTGTCCATCATGGTCGCTGGCATACACTTTCGCATTTGGAAACTGTGCCAATAATTGCCGATTTCCCCCCACATGATCATGGTGGTGATGAGTAATTAAAATAGCCGTTAACTGTAAATTTTCCTGCCGCAAATAATCTAAAACAACGCCACCATCCCCCGGATCAACCACCGCCGCTAAACCAGAGAGGCGATCGCCCAAAACAAAAATATAATTATCGTGAAACGCTGGTAGACGAACAATTTCCATAATTTTTGAGCAATATTTCAAAGGGTCGCATCGATAATACCAAGATTGGTTTTAAACTAGCTGTAATGTCTGCCTCGTTTGAGCCATGCCCACCACCAACAACATAGCGATTGTGATGAACATTCAACAAGTTTGCGAACGCATCCTTAGCACCGGTGAACTCACTCGTGAGGAGCATATGCAGCTCATGAGCAGTTGTTTAAATGATGGCTTGGTCAATCAAGACGAACGACACACCATTAACCGCGTCCTTGATGAAATTCAGTTCGGTAAACTAACCTTTGTCCAAGCAGAGGTGGCCGCCTAAAACACAATTTTCAGTTTTCAGTAATCATGTCGTGCCCTTAACTCAAGGGGATTTTGTAAACCCACTCAGAAAATTCACTGTCTTGGTTTTGAGTAATTGCCGTTAGTTTTTCCCGTAGCTTTTCAGTGATGGGGCGATCGCCGGGTAATTTATAATTTTCGATTTGCTTGACGGGTGTAACCTTTGCTGCCGTACCACTCAGAAAAACTTCATCCGCAATGAGTAATTCCGTCTTATCAATGGGACGCTCAATCACCTCAATGCCAAATTTTTTCGCCAAAGTAATGATGCTGTCGCGGGTAATGCCTTCGAGGATATCTTGATCCGAACCGGGGGTAATCAATTTGCCATCGCGCACGATAAACACGTTCATCCCAGACGCTTCACAAACTTTCCCTTGGGAATTCATCAGTAAAGCTTCATCAAATCCGGACGCAACCGCTTCAGATTTTGCCAAGGCAGACGCAATATATGCACCACTAATTTTGCCCCGCAATGGAAAACTGCGATCCTCTTGGCGTGTCCAAGAGCTAATGCGACAGGAAATCCCTTCCGGCGACAGGTAATCCCCCAACTCTAAACCGTAAACAAAAAAGTCTTTTTCAATTTTGTGGAGACGGGGCGCAATACCAAGATCAGAAGTATAGACAAAGGGACGAATATAAAACGATTTTGCCGGGCGATTTTTCTGCACAAAATCAACAATGACATGTTCAATTTTGTCCGCAGGTAAATCAAATTGTAAAAAATTTGCACTATTACTCAAGCGGCGACAGTGACGATCTAAACGGAATAACAAAATTTGGTTGGCATCATGCGGATCGGGAATCCCCCGTAACCCTCCAAATGCTCCCGTACCATAATGTAGCGCGTGGGTTGCGATGGAAATATTAGCCTCTGCAAACGGAACAAATTTTCCTTGGAAATAGGCGGTAGGGAGAAAATTATGCATTAGGTTAAGGAACGGACGGTTTAAGTCGATGTTTAAATATCAAGGTGGGGGTCTGACGAACAGGAAAGGAGTGGGATTAGTGGCAGAGCCAACCTGTCAACTTCGCTTTTTGTTGGTCAGATGCGTCGGGATTTTTCTTCACTTGGTAACTGCTAGGCTGGGGTTCAGCGAGGGTTACGGCAAGGGTTTTTAATTGATCTTGCTGAAAAAGCGTGATCGAAATTGTATCACCTGCATGGTAGTTCTGAAGGCGTTTGCTTACTTGCTCGGCATTGACGCGATAGTCGGCGATCGCCAAAATTTCGTCCCCCGGATCAATCCCGGCGATGTGGCATGGGGAGCCGCTTTCGATGGATTTAACGAGGGTGCGGTTGTTTTCGTCTTTGATCTCTGCACCGAAATAGGGGATTTTTTTATCGTCGTAAATTGGCTTGAGGATTAAACCAAAAGATTCAAGGGATTTTTCAAGGGGAAGTTCCTCAGTGCTATACAGATAACGATTAAAGAAATCTGTCAAATCACAGCCTGCAACTTCAGCAATAACCGTTTCCACTTGCTTCGGCGTAAAACCAATTTCATCCTTCCCAAATTCTTGCCACATCCGCTGCATTACATCGTCAAGGGATTTTTGATTATCGTGGCGATCGCGGATAATCAGATCCAGCATTAACGACACCATTGCCCCCTTGAGGTAGTAGGACATTTGATTATTATTGCTATTAGCATCGCGACGATATAGCTTAATCCAAGCATCAAAACTAGACTCGGCTAGGGGCTGCACAAAGCGTCCCGGCGTATTGAGATAACGGGTTATGTCTTTACCCAAGCTCTCTAGGAAAAAGTCATCGTCGTAAATATCAGCCCAGCGCGGAATGATGAGATCGTAGTAGCTCGTCACCCCTTCGGCAAACCACAGAGAAGTGGTGTAGTTTTCGTTTTCATAATCGAAGGTTTCAAGGGCTTTCGGGCGGATGCGTTTAATATTCCACAAATGGAAAAATTCGTGGGCAACGAGTTGCATAAAACGGTTGTAGTTATTGTGGTCGCCAAAGCCGAAACGGGGATAATTTAAAGAACAGCTTTCTTTGTGCTCTAGGCCGCCATAGCCGCTACTGGATAAATGGAGCAGGAACATATATTCGTCGTAGGGTAAGCCACCGCCGTAGATGTCGGCTTCTATTGCAATAATTTTTTTCGTGTCGGCGATCGCCTTGTCTGCATCAAAATCACCATCACCCCAAACCACCCAACGGTGGGGTTTATCGGCATAGAGAAATTCATGACTTTCATGGATACCAACTTCAACTGGACTATCCACTAAGACATCAAAATTCTCGACCCAAAACTGCGTCTCAGAGTCTTCTAAAAGGGGTAATGTCGTACTAATTTGCCAAGCTTCATCGGGTGGCTCTACCTCAAGGATAAAAGACTGATTTTGGTAGTCAGGCACAAAGCAAAAAATAGCTGCCCCATTAAAGTAACCGTGAGTACTATCAAGGTGATTGGTTCGTACCGTTAATTCATTTGCAAAGACACGATATTTAACCGTAATTGACTCAGTCGCATCCGTCGCAATTTGCCAATGGTTTTTGCCTTGTTTTTGCCAAGCTAATGGTTTTTCTGTCGCTGTGGCGATCGCCTGAAAATCCTGCACATGGCGAGCATATTCCCGCACCAAATAAGACCCCGGTGTCCACACAGGCATCTTTAGATCCAGCAGCATTGCTGACCAATGGTTAATCTGAATCGTGACCTCAAATAAATGTTGGTGGGGATTCGGCATTGCCACCCCATACACAATTTCTACCGATGTTTCATCTTGAGTTGCCTGCGAAATCTGCGAAGAAGTAACTGTTTGAACCATTAGTAAAATTCAGCCTAAGCCCGTCCGGCTAGCTTTGATAACTGCTTGAAATTAATAAAGTGAATAGTAGCATCGTCCATCTCCAGCCAGCCTTTACTGCGGAGCTTCGTGAGAATGATGTCGACTTCCTTGGGTTTAATATCGGCAACCTCTGCGAGATCCGTGGCAGGGATATTAATAATTTTCACACCCTGATCCGTTGGTTCGCCATAGCTTTCTGCGAGCAAAATCAACATCTTTGCCAGTTTGAGCGCCGGCGGTTGATTGCGCCATTGGAAACGGGCATTGGCATTACGCAGCCGCTGCACCATGAGCTGCAACATTTTGTGGTGGAGCTGATGATCCCGAAATAAAGTCTGAATAAACCGTTGGGCTGAAATACTGAGTAACTTCACCTGGGATAGGGCAACAACATCGGTGGAGCGGGGGGACTCATCCAGAATCGCCATTTCCCCAAAAAAATCCCCTTGACCTAAAATCGCAAGGGTCATTGTGCTGTCACCGGTTAAGCGCCGTACTTTGACCCAACCGGACTGGATAAAGTAGACTGCATTTCCCCAAGAGTCTTCCATCAGCACAGTTCGTCCGACTGGATATTCATGCTCGGTGGTGATCGATAGCAAGGATTCGATGGTTTCAGGGTTAGCGTTACCGAAAAGGGGGAAAAGCTCACTAAAAGCTTTGGTATCCATGAAATGTTGCCGAAGTAATCAGAATAAAAACGTAGCAGTAGTAGATGGCTGATGGAGCTGTTGTGCTTGGTTTACAGACTCTTTAAAGCATTCACTCTTTAAGCATAACTTAATTTTTGGATGGCTTTTGTTCCTTCTTGGGCAATCGTGTTGGGGATTTTGGCGATCGCCACTCGGCGGGAGCCGGGGTCTGTCTCACCAGAGATTAAACCGTTGACACAACGCCGATGGGACTTCGTACATATTTTTTATTGTCGGGACTTCCTGTTTTTCCCCCGATTGTTCTGTAGAGGTGATTTGCTGAAAAAATTTGTCTTGGTAAACAATGCTCGATAGTGGCAAACCATATTTTGTGATTGCAATGCGTCAAGGGCGACTTGATTGGGCTTGATGTCCGAGAGATCTACGGAGACAAAACAGAGGCAAAAATGCTGCCACGTAAGTATTTACCCTGATGGTCTAGGGAAACGAAATGGGTAGCTTATTAGAGGCTTCGGCCTATTGTTATTGCATCGCTGGGGTTTGCATGGATATTCTGGAATTTTTACGCTTACGTCCAAAAAAAAATAAGTTTGAGCTGATTTCAGGATTTACGCTGATCGAATTATTGATTGTCATTATTATTATTGGTATTTTGTCGGCGATCGCCTTGCCAGCCTTCCTCAGCCAAGCAGCTAAAGCACGCCAGTCCGAGGCAAAATTATTTGTTGGTTCCATCAACCGAGCCCAGCAAGCTTATATGATGGAGCGACTTGAATTTGCTGATAGTGTTGATCGCCTCAATATTGTGCAAAATAAACAGTCACAATATTATTCCTACAGTTTTGTCGTGACGAAAACCCAAGGCTCAGTCATAGCTATCCCCTTGGTAGAAGAAAGTATTAGAGCTTATACGGGCGCGACAACGTTGTATCAAAATCAAGCCGAGATTAAAACAATCATTTGTGAATCACCGCAGCCGGGCTTAGGGGACAAGAAAATACCAGAGTGGGATGCGACAAGTTTGACGCTATTTTGTCCGGAGCCAATGCAAAATATTACCCGATAAAGATAAGTATTGCCGGAAAAATCTCCGTTAATAGTGAACAAAGGGTGGTCTTCATAAACTTTTGCGGCGATCGCCAGAAATTTTTCGAAAAATCCTTCCATACTAGAGAGCAGATAATTTTCTCCGGCAAAACCCTTGCTGTCGTGCACTGTGCTTGAAATATTAGATTTAGAGTTGACTCTCTCTAAACAAGACTATAAAACCCAAATGAACGAGTTGATGGGTCAGCTGCGATCGCTACAAAATGCTTGCTGGCAACATAAACTTCCCGTTGCAGTAGTCCTTGAAGGGTGGGCAGCGGCAGGGAAAGGGGCTTTGGTCAAAAAAATGACGCGCCATATGGATCCCCGTGGGTTCTCTGTCTTACCAATTTTTGAGCCGTCGGAACGAGAAAAACGCTATCCTTTTCTTTGGCGATTTTGGCATAAGCTACCAGCGCGGGGGCGTGTGGCCTTTTTCTATCACAGTTGGTATACCCATCTCCTTGAGGATAGATTATTTGAGCGTCTTGAACCCAGTGATGTGCCTACTGTTGTGCGGGAAATTAATGGTTTTGAGCGGCATCTCGTTGAGGATGGCATGGCGATCGCCAAATTTTGGATTCATTTATCCGAAGATGAGCTAAAAAAACGTCTCAAAAAAGCCGCAAAGGATGAACTGGATGCATGGCGCGTTAGACCAGAAGATTGGCAACAAGCGGAAAATTATCAAACCTATAGTCAACTCGCCGAAGAAATGCTGATTCAAACCAGTACTGGCGCGGATCCTTGGATTTTAGTAGAGGGAGATGACAAACGCTGGGCAAGGGTAAAAGTGCTCTCGCAGCTCGTCGCGACAATTACCGAAGCGCTAGATCGTCGTCGCATAGCACTGCCGACGGAAGTCCGTCTCGAACCCCAGCAAAGACTTCTTGCGACAGAACCAGATTTCCTTGCCAAGGTTGATCTGAGCTTGAAGTTAGAACCAGATGAGTACAAAGAACGCCTACGAGCTGCTCAGTTAAAATTACGCCAGTTACAGCAGCAAATTTATCGGCAACAATTACCCGTTTTGCTGATGTTTGAAGGTTGGGATGCAGCGGGCAAAGGTGGGGCGATTAAACGGTTAACGGAGGTGCTTGATCCGCGTAGCTATAAAGTCGATGCTTTTGCTGCGCCAACTGCTGAGGAAAATCAATATCATTATCTCTGGCGCTTTTCGCGACGGCTACCGGGTAAGGGGACGATCGGGATTTTTGACCGCAGTTGGTATGGTCGAGTGCTGGTGGAGCGGGTGGAAAATCTTGCGACTGAGCGGGAATGGCGACGGGCCTATCGGGAAATTAATGAGTTTGAAGCGCAACTAATCCATGCGGATTATGTCATTGTCAAATTTTGGCTCCATGTTGATCAGCAGGAACAACTGGCAAGGTTTGAACAGCGCAAAAATGACCCCTATAAAAAATATAAGTTGACGGAAGAGGATTGGCGTAATCGCGAAAAATGGGGATTGTATGATGTGGCGATTAATCAGGCGATCGCCCGTACGAGTACCCCTGCTGCCCCTTGGACGGTTGTCCCTGCTAATGACAAACTTTATGCGCGGGTCTTTGTGATCGAAACGGTCATTGAAGCGGTGCAGTACAAACTGGCTCAACTGAAAAAACAGGCAAAGCAAAAGAAAAAAAGGCTTAAATCTTAAGGGGTTTGATGTCCTTTAGATCGCTCTGGGGTAGGCGATCGCCCAACTCTTTTACCGTCAAATTATTGCGAGGATCAACCCAATCGGCGGCAATTTCAGCGAGGGGCACTAGGACAAATGCTCGTTCTTGCATTCTCGCATGAGGAACTGTCAAAGTTGGTGTGTTGATGCGGCGATCGCCATACAAAATCAAGTCTAAATCGAGGGTTCTTGCGCCCCAATGCTCTTTACGCTCCCGCCCAAATTGATATTCGATCTGGTGCAATTTTGCTAGTAAAGCTTCCGGTTCTAATTCGGTTTCACAGGTGATACAGCCGTTGATGTAATCGGGTTGGGGCGGGCCGATGGGTTTGGTGCGATACCACGCAGATTTTGCGATTAATGTGATTTCTGGTGTTTGCTCAATTTCAGTAATTGCAGCTTCGAGAGTTTGCAGAGAATCGCCGAGATTACTACCAAGGGCGATCGCCACATTAACAGGTGGCTTAGAAGAGTTTCCGGGGCGCTTCATACTAGCCAACGCTCTCGTCTAAAATGTCGCAGGATTCCGGCTTCAGCTCACGATCCATTAAATTGCTAACGGCTTCGAGGGGCGAAATTTTCCCCTTAAGCAGACGATAAACCTGACGGGAAATGGGGATGGGAATGCCTTCTCGGTTCGCCAAATTTACTAAAACTTTGGTGGTGTTCACCCCTTCGGCTGTACTACCTAATTCTGCAAGGATTTGCTCCAAATTTTTTCCTGCTGCTAATCCGGCACCGACGCGGTAATTTCGACTCAGCGGGCTAGTACAAGTTGCTAACATATCCCCCAATCCCGCTAATCCTAAAAAGGTTTCTGGCTGTGCTCCAAAGTGAGTGCCGATGCGCATAATTTCCGGTAAAGCTCTCGTGATTAAAGCTGATTGGGCATTGGTTCCCAGTTTTAACCCGGCACAAACACCGACGGCGATCGCCATCACATTTTTGAGCGTGCCACCCAGCTCCGTACCGAGGGGGTCATTATTCGTATACACCCGAAAACAATCCGAAGAAAACACCGCTTGAATCGTTTCCGCCGCCTCTAAATTATGGCTTGCCGCAACCGTCGCCGCCGGTAAACCCGCTTCAATTTCCTTCGACAAATTCGGCCCCGATAAAACCACAACGGGATTATTAGGAAATGTTTCCTGCAAAATTCTAGATGGGGTGAGGGTCGTTTTCGGGTCAAGGCCTTTTGTTGCTGTTACAAGAATTGTTTTGTCAGAAATCCCCATCTCTTTTACCTGTGCCGCGACATTCCGCACGCCTTTCATCGAAATGGCAAACAGCACAATATCCGCATCGGCGATCGCCTCAGCAAGACTCAGCTCACCCCGCCGCGACCAGATCCGCAGTTCATGATGATTCACCGCAGCAAGAGTGGCGAGAGCACTGCCCCACGCACCAGCTCCAAGCATTGCCATCGTTTTCTGGCTGTCTGTACTTACCAAATTCATTTTCTCCAAGCTCATATTGCATATTGTTCCATCCGACCCGCAAGATGTTTAGGAATTTTTGGCCAACTATATTCACCACGATCATCCCACGACTTAGAGCCAGTCATTAATCCAAGACTAATCAAGTCGTCACAAAGCTGGTCATGGGGGTAAACAAACCATTGGGCATTTTGGTTAAAAGCAATGTAAATATCTTTGCTGCGATATTTTTTTGAAAACGTTAGGCGACCTTTCAATTGAACTTTCAGAAAAGTATTGCCATCAATATGACAGGCAATAAAATCAGCCCCTTGCCAGTCATCTGTAAGCCATAAACAGTTAAAACCATAGTCAGCAAGTTGTGCCGCAATTTTCTGAAAATTATAACTTTCTTGTTGGCGAGGGTTTAAATTCTTATATTTGATTCTGCTAAACATGATCAATAACAAACGCCAAAAGTGACATCAAAAAACGATATCATAGACAGTGGGAAAATCAGCACCATCACAGATGAATAAAAAACAGCAGCGGATTTTGGATGCCATTCAGCTCACACCTCCTCCCGCCAATCTTAAATGGGATGACATTGAATCTCTGTTTAAGGCATTGGGAGCGACGGTATCTCAGGGCAATGGTTCAAGGGTTCGAGTCCTGCTTAACGGGGTTAAAGCAACCTTCCATAAACCTCACCCCAATAATGAAGTTGGGAGGGGTTGTGTTAGGGGGATACGTACCTTTCTAGAAAACGCCAATGTTATTTAAAGGTTAATTAAAAACCTTAGTTATTTGTCTGAGCAAACACTGTTCTGATCACCCACTTAATGGGGGAGTAAAATCCCCCATCAAAATCAACATAAATTCCTTCAAAGGGAGAACTATGTACACAGCCACTTATAAGGGATATACAGGAAAATTTGAAATTGATTTTGAAGAAAATCTTTTATCCGGTATTGTGATCGATATTAGAGATGTCATCACTTTTCATGGCAAGACCATTGAAGAAGCTGTGCAATGTTTTCATGAGTCAGTTGATGATTATTTAGAATTTTGTGAAGAGGTTGGCGAAGATCCTGATAAGCCTTTTTCGGGTCGTCTCCCCTATCGCACTTCGCCTGAGACCCATCGCCAGATTTATCTTGCGGCGACTAAAGCGGGCAAAAGTATTAATGCTTGGATGGATGAAGTGTTAGCTGAAAAATCTAGTCAAGAGCTCCATCGTGCAGAACGTTAAGTGGTTGCTTTTTGTCTTACAAAAGATACGGTGGCGATCGCCCCTTTCAGTGCCAAAAATGCTTGTTATCCTAAAAAAAAGTAATTCCTCGCGCGGTTTCATCCTATGACTGCATTTGTCCTCGATCTCAGTCCCCTGACCAACCTGACTCGTGAACAGTTCTATCGCCTCTGCGAAGCCAATCCTGACCGCAAACTCGAAAGAAGTCCTACTGGAAAATTGATTGTTATGGCTCCCACTGGTGGAGAAACAGGTTTTCGTAACTTTCGGCTATCCGGCAAATTATTTGTTTGGAGTGAACCACGGGAAGATGGTGTTGCTTTTGATTCTTCCACTGGGTTTTCTTTGCCAAAGGGGGGTGATCGCTCTCCGGATGTCTCATGGATTCCGCTAGAAAAATGGGAAAGCTTAACGCCAGAGCAACGCAAAGGATTTTTGCCGCTCTGCCCTGATTTTGTAATTGAATTGCTGTCGCCTTCTGACTCTTGGAAGCTGGGCACAGAAAAGATGGCAGAGTATCAGGCAAATGGTTGTCGGTTGGGTTGGCTCCTCGACCCGAAAAATAAGCGGGTGGGGATCTATCGCGGCGATCGCCCTGTAGAAATCCTAGAAGCGCCAGATAAGCTTTTCGGGGAAGATGTTTTAGTAGGCTTTGAATTAGACGTACGTTTCTTGTGGCAATAATTTTTTAGGCGATTGTCTCAGTAATGGTATCGGCAGGCAATGATCGTTAAATATTTGTCATCTACCGCATAAACAAGACGGTGGGTTTCATCGATGCGGCGCGACCAAAAACCAGATAAATTCTCCTTGAGTGCTTCTGGTTTCCCCATACCTTCAAAAGGCGATCGCCGAGTATCTTGAATGAGCTGATTAATGCGTTTCAGGGTTTTACGATCTTGGGTCTGCCAATACAAATAATCTTCCCCTGCTGCATCAGTCCAAGCCAATCGGCGAACATCATTCATCTATTAAATCTCGTTCCGTGACCTGACTTTCCCGAAACTGCTCGATAGAACGAGACAGGTGCGCCGCATTAGCAGGAGATTTCAGTAGATAAACCGTCTCCATCAAACTGTTGTAATACTCTAAAGACATCACCACCGCATCCTCGGCATCACGGCGAGTAATAACAGTGCAATCCGCATCGTTAGATACCGCATCAAGAACTGCCTTTAATTTTTTTCGTGCTTCGGTAAAGGAAATAATACGCATCTTGCATCGCTGACCGAATCTTACTTGTACAGTTTAACGTACAACTTGTTGCTGGGAGCTTATACTTTGAATCCACAAAGTCGATAAGATAAATAGCAGTGGCGATCGCCTCCTTTCACAAATACCTAATCGTAGAAATCTTAGACACACCTATTTAACGTCAGTTATGGATAAGAATGTAGCCAAAATTCTTTAGAGAAAAGGAGACACG
>NZ_MRBY01000057.1 GCF_001904615.1 [Limnothrix rosea] IAM M-220 | reverse complement strand
CTGGGTTAGTAATGGAACCATCGTTTCAACGACATTGCTTTTACTACTTCAGCATACTCATTCCCGGAGAGCCGATCACTACAATGATTTGTAGTAATGAAATTAGTCTATCCATAGTGATTATCTCTTAAGTAACAGTCAGAAATGGGCGTTGATTGCACCATCATTCTAGGATTTTGTTATTTTTGAACACCAAAAATTTACGTTGTGTAATACGAGATTTATTTATAAATACCGTCAGGAAGATAGAGAAAATCCTATCAATAGTGGTAGAGGCTCTTGTATTTTTTTGTTTTGATGGAGAGTTTAGACAGAGATTTGGGGTTTTTCTGCCACGGAAAAAATCTGTTGTTAGCATAGAAGCGTTACAGTTCCACGGCATTTTTAGGCATTTACAATGGTTTTTCTGGCTGAAGTCGCTGAAATCTCAATCAAGACAAATTTGCAGCAGTTTGTATTGGTTTTGTCGATATCACTCACGGTTGCCACCTTTTCGAGGATTTTTAGTTGGCTGAGACAGATTCCCTATACGTTGCTCTTGGTGATTGTGGGTTTAGGTTTGGCGTTCATTGATGTGCGTCTCGTCAATTTGTCACCGGAATTGATTTTAGAGATTTTTTTACCGCCGTTGTTGTTTGAGGCGGCTTGGAATATTCGCTGGCGGGAATTGCAAAAGCAGTGGCTACCGGTCACTTTGTTTGCGCTAGTGGGGGTGGCGATCGCCATTTTTGGGATTGGGTTTGCCCTCAGTCAATGGACTAATTTACCTTTAGCGACAGCTTTATTAGCTGGAGCCGCACTCTCTGCCACAGATCCCGTATCAGTGGTGGCTTTGTTTCGGGAACTGGGCGCGAGTAAAAAACTTACTGTTGTGATGGAAGGAGAAAGTCTTTTTAACGATGGTGTGGCAGTTGTCGCCTTCCTGTTGTTAGTCGGCATCCCCCTTGGCACTCAAAGTTTATCGACCTCTGCTACTGTTGCCACATTCCTCACCTTCGTTGGTGTCGGTGTTGGCTTAGGCTGTCTTATCGGTTATGGCATTTCATTTTTAACCCAGCGCTTTGATATTCCCCTTGTGGAGCAGTCGATTACCCTTGTTGCCGCCTATGGAACCTATTTATTGACAGAGGAATTGGGTGGCTCTGGGGTAATTGCGGTCGTGACAGTGGGGATAATTTTGGGGAATTTTGGTTCAAATATCGGGATGAATCCCCGTACAAGACTCGTTGTGTCGGAATTTTGGGAATTCCTCGCCTTCTTTGTAAATTCTATTGTTTTTCTACTAATCGGAGACCAAGTTAATTTTGCCAGTCTCGGCAACAGTCTGGATCTGATTTTTGTGGCGATCGCCTCAGTATTAGTTACCCGCGCCATTTCGGTGTTCGGTTTAGGGTGGATCTCAAACCGATTTGGTAGTAGTGACAAACTTACTTTATCTGAGCAGGTTGTCCTCTGGTGGGGCGGTTTGCGGGGTTCTGTGTCCATTGCCGTGGCTTTGAGTGTGCCTGTGGTATTAGGCGATCGCCAAGAAATTATCAATATCATTTTTGGAGTGGTGCTTTTTACTCTGCTCGTTCAAGGTTTAACCACACAATTTGTCCTCGAAAAGCTCAATCTCATCGGCGATCAACCCCTACGCCAAGAATACTCAGAGCTATTAGCGCGGCGGGTGGCATTACGGCGAGTCTTAGATTATTTGAGCCAACTCGATATCGCACCGGATGTGGATGAAGAATTTTATAACTACGAACGCGATTTAGTAAAAGGCGAACTGCGCTCAGTGGACGAGAAAATTGAGAAGCTCAAAAATCAGCATCCCCCCCTAAGACAACTCGACATGCAACAGCTCCGGGATACGCTCCTCGATATCGAGGCGGACACCTACGCCGAATTTATTCGTATCGGTCGCCTCAACAAAGATCTATCGCCGCTCCTACAGGAAGTACTGGTTAAATCGACTGAACGGGAAATCAAAGGCTAGCAGCCACTTAATGCGGAGATTTTACATCTCACACAAAAAATCGACTAACTAAACATTGAAACTCTGGCAACAACGGCGAGGTGATTTTGTCCTCGGCAAATAGGGTCGCTGTTAACTTGAGCACCGCATTTTCACGACGGTAAATCTCAACTTTCTGTTGTCGCCAGTCCGCAATCCAGTACTCCAAAACCCCTTGCACTGAATACAGTTTTAATTTTGCTTGGCGGTCACGCTTTTCGTTAGTTGTACCTGCCGATAAAACTTCCACAACAAGCTCCGGCGCACCAGTCAGATGCCCCGCATCGTCGAGTAACGTGGCTAATTTCTCGCGGCTAATCCAAACAACATCGGGAATCACGTCATCAGAACTATCAAAAAGAACACCAGCACCAGCTGCAACTTCTCCTGCCTGCGTTTTTGCTGACCACTCGTCTAAATACCGGCCAATACGAATACAAGTTTTTTGGTGATTCCAATGGGGGGCACAGGTTATGTGCAAGTCTCCATCGACAATTTCGTAGCGAGTGCCGTTATCCGGCAACAGCTCTAAATCCTCTGTTGTCCAACGCACGCGTTCCGTAGAAACCATTTTTCCCTCAGAGCAAATATCGACAAACCGGCGATCGCCTCACCTTATAAAGTTTAGCCACCCTTAGCAAAACAGATCATCACCGCAAAGGAAAGCGCCAAACCGGGACTCAGTAACGTCACCAAGGTCATTAATTCTTCACCAGACATAAATTTCTTTTTTCCGAGATAAACTATCTAACCCCTACGTTAAAACCCTTTTCCCGTGACTAACCCGAAGCGTCACAAAAACTTAATCGTGTATCACCAAGCCCTCACACTTACAGACATATCCGCAAAAATAAGCACCCTTGCTCCTAGACCTCAACGGTCATAACCAAAGCATTATTTTGATTGTGCTAGACTCGCAAACGTGATCTTGGGAGAAGTGATGGCTACGGGAATTTGGGTATTGGGGGATCAGCTGTGGCAAGGACAGGCAGCCCTTTTACAGCGACAAAAACAGCAAAACAAGACCCCTGTTATTTTGATCGAATCGGCGGATTATGCCCGTCAGCGTCCCTATCACTACCAAAAATTAGTGCTCGTCTGGTCTGCCATGCGTCACTTCGCTGAAGAGTTGCGCGATGCTGGCTGGTCAGTAGAGTACGCGATCGCCGAAGATTTTCTCTCCCCTCTCCAAGATTGGATTAAAAAAAACGAGATTACTGAACTGCTGATCATGGAGCCCGGCGATCGCCCCTTTGCAGATCTCATTAAAAATCTTGATCTAGACTGCCAAATTACCTTTGTCCCCAACAATCATTTTTTGTGGAGTCGCGAGGAATTTCAAGACTGGGCAAAAGGACGCAAACGACTCGTTCTCGAAGACTTTTACCGCGAAGGACGCAAACGCTTCAACATCCTCATGGACGGGAAAAAGCCCGTTGGCGGCAAGTGGAATTTCGATAAAGACAACCGCCGACCACCCAAGAAAAATATCAATCCTCCCAAGCCCCAGTGGTTTGAACCAGACGACATCACCCAAGCCGTTATCGAGCGCGTCAAATCTCTAGATCTCAACGGCTATGGCAAAATTGAACCTTTTCAATGGGCCGTTACCCAATCCCAAGCAAAGGACATTTTTCAGCATTTCCTAGCAACAGGACTAGAAAAATTTGGCACATTTCAAGATGCCATGGTTGAGGGCGAAGAGACCCTGTGGCACTCCCTTATTTCACCCTACTTAAATATAGGCTTACTCCAGCCCCTAGATCTGATTCAAACGGTCGCCGCAGCCTACACGACCGGAGGTATTCCCCTCAACAATATCGAAGGCTTTATTCGGCAAGTTTTAGGGTGGCGTGAGTACCTATATGGTATTTACCATCATGTTGAGACAGATTACCCTAAAAATAACTATTTCGATCACCAAATTCCCCTACCAGACTTCTTTTGGGACAGCTCCAAAACTGATTTAAATTGCCTTAAACAGACCCTAGCCCAAACCGAGCGCACCGGCTATGCCCACCATATTCAACGCTTAATGGTTCTGAGTAATTTTGGTTTAATTGTCGGTATTAATCCCCAGGCATTAGAAGCATGGTTCCATGCGGCTTTTATTGATGCCTACGATTGGGTTATGCAAACAAATGTTATTGGGATGGGACAATTTGCTGATGGTGGAATCTTAGCGACAAAACCCTATGCAGCCTCGGCAAATTATATTAATAAAATGAGTAATTATTGCTCTAGTTGTCGCTACAATAAAGGCGATCGCCACGGTGAAAACGCTTGTCCATTTAACACTTTTTACTGGGATTTTCTAGACCGACATCAAGAAAAACTCCGGTCACAGGGGCGCATGAACCTGATTTTAAAAAATTTAGAGCGTATAGATGCACCAGAGCTTTCAAAGATTCGGCAACAGGCAGTACAGTGGCGAGAACGGTTACGCCCAGAGCCTTCCTAGCCTAGTGTCAAACTATTGCTTTAGCTGCCAAGTTCATATTTTTTGGACGCGTCTACGATTTCCCCAATTACCTTTTTAGGACGGTTAAGTAGTCCATGACCGAAAGTTCTCTTTCCCTTGCCCATCTCGATAACAACCATAAAGCCTTAATGGCGAAGATTTATGGTGGCTCTGAGTCACGACAGCGCATTGCCCTCATCGAAAAGTTATTGGCCATTGGGACAGCGCTTTCTAGTGCCAGTGATCTAGGTGAACTGTTGCAGCTCATTCTGCTTAAATGTTGCGAAATCACAAAGAGTGATGCGGGTAGTGTTTATTTAATGGACTCGCGGGATGAATCAAATCCAAAACTAATTTTTAAGGCGACTCAAAATACCTCTCTGCCGAATATTCCGTTTGAGGAATTTTCGCTCCCTCTCAATCCGAAAAGCTTAGCTGGCTATGTTGCGATTACTGGTGAAACGCTCAGTATCGAGGATGCCTACAATTTACCGGAGACGGCACCGTATCATTTTGACCGCGATTTTGACCAAAAATTTAGCTATCGCACCTGCTCGGTATTGGTCTTACCGATGCAAGATCAAAAGGCCAATACCATTGGTGTTCTGCAACTGATTAATCGAAAAATGGAAAGTGATGTCACGATTACGCCAGCGAATGCGCTGCAAGTGACCCAATCCTATTCGATGTGGGAAGAAACAATTTTGCGCTCTCTCGCCTCCCAAGCAGCGATTTCCATTGAGCGTAATTTGCTCCAAGATGATATCGAAAACTTGTTTGAGGGCTTTGTCAAAGCGTCGGTGAAAGCGATTGAATCCCGTGACCCAACGACTTCTGGTCATTCGGAACGGGTGGCATTGCTTACGGTGGGATTAGCGGAGGAAGTATCACGTATTTCTAACGGTAAGCTCAGGCAAGAATATTTTGGCGATCGCCAACTACAGGAGATTCGCTATGCGGCATTGCTCCATGATTTCGGTAAAATCGGTGTTCCAGAGGCGATTCTCAATAAACGCCAAAAACTGTATCCCGGCAACTTAGAAGTGATTCGTCAACGGTTTGCTGTGGCCAAACGTACGTTGCAATGGGAATGTGCCCAGCAAAAATTTCAATATTTAGTCGAACATCCCCACGCCCACACTAAGGATGAAGCCGCTTGCCCCCACTGCGAAAAACTTCGCCAGATGGACGAGGAAATCGACAAAACTCTCAATCAACTTGATGAATATCTTGGGTTGGTGGAAAAGTTTAATCGTCCGGAGGCGATCGCCACGAAGCAGTTTGAAATTTTATCGGAGCAGGTTTTTTACGAATTTACAAAACTCGCCCAATATCGTTATCGCGATGTGGATGGTCAACTCAAAGCCATTGTTAGCGAGGCCGACCTCGAACAGCTCCTATTGCCACGTGGCAACCTCAATCCAGAAGAACGCCAAGCAATTGAATCCCACGTTAGCCAGACCTACGAATTTTTGAAGGAAATACCCTGGACAAAGGAACTCAAAAATGTGCCCGATTTGGCCTACGGACACCACGAAAAACTTGACGGCACAGGCTACCCCCGTGGCCTAAAAGGCGATGAAATTCCCATCCAGACCCAGATGATGACGATCGCCGATATTTACGATGCCCTGACCGCCGCCGATCGCCCCTACAAAAAACCATTACCAGTCCCTGTGGTCGTCAGAATTTTGCGGGAGGAAGTCGAACGTGCCCACCTGAGTGATGATCTTGTAGAGGTATTTGTAAATCGTGGTGTCTTTCGCGTGTTAGGACATTCCCTCTAAATGCCCCCAGAAAAAACTTTGCCTGTAACGTGACCCGTCTCAGGGGCAATGTCTTGCTAAATTTTGATTACAAGCCCTTGGCCTGTGGAAAAAGTATCCGCGGCGATCGCCCATAATAAACCTGAGTTCGGTTTAAGAAAGGTTCAGAATGACGATGCGGCAAAGGGGAGAGTGAGTGAAGGGGGATTTTTTATGCCAACAAACAACCATAGGTATTAAAAGTCGAGTATTTTTGCCCCATTATCCCTCACAACCCCTATTCAGCCGAGCGTTGCCCTAGACCAAGAAGAACATTGACAACAAACCATACAGCGCGCCTACCACCAATCCATCCAAGATGCCGCCGATGCAGACCACATTGAAATCATGCCACTAATCCCCATTGTGGCCAGCAATGAGCTGTTATCCTAGCGTGACATTAATGGGGAGCCCCACGTCAAACTCATTACCTAGACCAGTGGGGACGGCGACGATGCCCTTATCGGTCAAACCAATATTCTCGCTCGCCATATCTGGGCAACTCCCGCGCCCCAAGTGCAACGGATTATTCAGACATTACAGCCCAGTCCCGACATACTCTCAGACCAGAGCAATTACTTGGTTTACCACCAGATAACGGCTGGGGCGGTGTCGATACCGAAGCTGGCGCGAATGAACTCGTTATTAGAGCCGGGGCAACGGTTACAATTGAATCCGTTCAAACCAATGCCCAGTACTTTGATATCCCTTTTGATCACGACTAAATTTACAGGGATTCAGCGAAAAAAACGCTAAGTTGAAATAATAGATTTTTATAGACTGTTATTTTTATCGACCGTTAATTTGTGAGAGGGTCACCAAATGAATAAAAAAGTTGTGCAGATTATCGTCATTGCGATGATTATCCTACTGGCATTACCAGTGCTCATTGCCCCGGCCTTGTCTGCTGAGCTACCGAGTGGAGAACAGGTCTTTGAATCAACTTGCGCTGGTTGCCATATCAACGGTGGCAATATTATTCGCCGTGGCAAAAATCTCAAACAACGGGCGATGGAAAAACATGGTTATACTTCCGTCGAAAGCATCGCAGAGATTGTCGCGAACGGTAAAGGTAATATGTCGGCCTACGGCGATCGCCTCACCAGTGAAGAGATCCAAGCCGTTTCAGAATATGTGTTAGCGCAATCCCAGAAAAACTGGAAATCCTAAAATCCAAACCCTAGATAATCTAAAAATCAAAGTAGATATAGGGAACATTTCCTTCAGGCGCAAAAATCCACACAACATAAAAACAAAGGGGCACAAAGGCGAGTTTCAATGCCCAATTTAGATTAAGCTGCCAGCGCCGCTGGATCAGATAAGCCAAAGCCATGCCCAGAAAAGTGAGTCCTAGCAACAGAACAAAATAGGAACGGCTCATACTCAGTCCTTCAAAATAGATCTTTTGGCCAAACTGGATATCGCCTTGATGATTCCAAAAGTTTGAAAGGAGTAAATTTGCCTGTTGACCATCGGGTAAACGGAAGGGGATCCACGACATGAATACGAGTAACTGGGTCATTGCCCAAGCCAAAATTGTGCCGGGGATAGATTGCCAAAAGGCTTTAATAAATTTTAGTTGGTTGGCGATCGCATCCCCTAGACGATGAACCGCTAAACCTGCTCCATGAATACAACCCCACAGCACATAGCCCCACGCCGCACCATGCCAAATACCCGCAAGAAACATCACCGTAAATAAATTGAAGCACGTGCGCATTAAACCCTGGCGAGAACCACCGAGGGGAAAATAAAGATAATTGCGGAGCCATTCCCCCAAGCTCATATGCCAACGTCGCCAAAAATCCGCCAGGCTCGTTGAAAAATAGGGAAAATCAAAATTAACCGGCAAATCAAAGCCCAGCAGTTTAGCGCTACCCATGGCCAAATCCACATAGCCACTAAAGTCAAAATAAAGCTGTAGACCATAGGCAATCACAAATAGCCAGAGATCGCCACTGCCAGCTCGATCCAGACTATTAACACACAGCTCCACATACACGCCAATGTTGTCGGCAATTAAAACCTTTTTAAAAGCTCCGCTGGCAATGAGCCAAAGACCTTCAACCCCTTGGTCAAAAAACAGGTGGGGTTTGCCTTTCGCTTGATTATCAAAATAGTGAAAACGACTAATGGGCCCTGATAGGATTTTTGGGAAAAATAATTTATAGCTGCTGAAGTGGCTAAAGGACGCTGTTGCCGGAGCGCCACGGTACACGTCCACGAGATAGGAAATACATTCAAACGCAAAAAACGAAATCCCCACCGGCGCGATGAGATTGTCTTCTAGAACTGTGGCCACATCCGTCGCCCAGGGCAGGTCAAAGAAGATGTTTATATTTTCGAGCGTGAACGGTATGTATTTAAATCCGAACAGAATAAATAAATTGAGAAATATCCCTAATGTCAATAAATAGGCGGCTTGTCGATTCCAAAAGCCCGGCGATCGCCCACTCTTTTTGAGGCGATCGCTCCGTTGCAGTTGCGCATAAATTAACCGCCCGACAATATAGTTGACCACCGTTAAACCAAAGAGTAACGGTAGAAACTGCGGTTGCAACAATGCGTAAAAACCCAGACTTGCGAGCAGCAATATCCAGACCCGTAACGCCGGCAGCAACGCCCCCAAACCCCAATAACAAATTAAAGTTCCCAGAAGGAAACAGGCGTACGAAAAGGAAACCAGTTTCATGGTTACAACAGTACAAAAATCAGCTTCACTATATCAGGGACGACGATTAGTACCCTTCTCCCGGATTAAACGGCTCAACAATTTCTACCTCGACTGCTTTTTCTACCTCTTCTTCTTCAGCCGGTGCTAACTCCAGCTCTTGCTCTTTTTCCTGTTCCAGCTCAAGATCAACGACCACAGGCACAGAAACCGGCTCCAACTCAGGTAGAGCAACCCGCTGGGGCACTTCTTTCTTCACGAGATCCGGCATCGGCTCAGCCTTATCTAACCAGTAATCCGCCACAGGTAAAGTATGTTCGAGATCTTCGAGTAAGCGAGGAATAATCATCACCGCATGCAGCTCACCGATACGCTCCGCCTCATGCATGCCAGCATCGATCGCCATCGCCACATTAGAAACGGTGCCGCGAATAATCGCCGTACAAAGACCATCACCAATCGTTTCGTAGGACGCAAGCTGTACATCAGCAGATTTGAGCATCGCATCGGCTGCCCCCACCATTGCCGGGAAGCCACGGGTTTCCAGCAAGCCAATGGAACGGTTGCTGAGACGACTATAGCCGCGTTGCTCTTGGGCAATTTCCACGAGGTGACTGCCAATGGGAAAAATGGCTTCCAGATTCGGTAAAGGGCGTGGAATCACTAATTTCGAAACATATTGGTCAAACTGTGCCGCCGTTCTCGCACCTTCTTCCACGGCTAAACGCACATCGGCCGTTTTACCACGGACAACCGCTGTACAAAAACCAGCCCCAATTTTTTCGTAGCCCACCAAAGTCACATCGGCAGATTTGAGCATCATATCCGCCGTACCCACGATCGCCGGGAAACTTTTTGTCGAGACTAGACCCAAGGCAAAATCACGAAACGGATGCTCTTGAAACTTCGCTCGTTGTGAAAAACTTTGAATGGGTTGCCGGCGGGCAGGAAAATTCATAGGGTCTGGGGAGAAGAATCGGTTGGGAACGGTCTAGATCAAGATATATGATTAAGTTTATAGGCCAAATACTGATTTACCTACTATTTTACGTTATCGCAATTTTTGCGCAGATTTATGATTGGACAACCACAATCCGCAGGTAAAAAACTTTCAGAAGAGGCGGCGGCTGATTTATTTCGGTCACTTCTTCATAAGGAAGGCACGTGGGTCGATTGGGGCATCGGTTGCCAAACGCTTCAGAAATCTGGCTACAGCACGATGGAAATTTTTGAGAAAACGGGTTTCCAAGGCTCCCACCAAAATATGATCATTGTGGCATCCCAGGTTTACCAAAGCATCGAAGGCAATGGTGGCTCGGCTGAACTTTTAGAATATTGTCGCGGGCCCCGTTCGGATGTGCTCTATGAGCTACGGATCCTGAACAATAAACAACGGGCGATCGCCGCCCAGGTGGCAAAAGATAAAAATTTAGAATTCGACGACGCGAAGGAACTCGCTAAGGCAATGCAGCACTTCCTGCGTCTGCCCCAGATTCCCGACGGCTTTACCGAACATCCCGGCGACGCGATGGCGTACCAAGCATGGCGGGCTGCAAAACAGAAAAAAGATTTACCCAGCCGCACCCGCCTCATTGCCAAAGGTTTACGGTTTGCCCATTCCGATAGCGCTCGCAAAAAAGTTGAACAGCTTCTCACCGACCTATCAGCAGCGCCCCAAAAAGCAGCTCCCCTTCTACCGCTTTATCGGTATGAAGATGATAACGACGTGCCTGCATTGTTGCCTGTCGCCGGAACATTACCATTGAGCGCCGAGACGATCACAGCGGTCAATGCCATTGAGCAGCAAGAACCTTTTAATGTGGTTCAAGTGCCCGCTGAGACCTCCGTTGTCCCCCTACCCCAGTGGCAATCTGTTTTAACGGCTGTCGATCCCGTTGTCTTTTTCCATCAAACGGATCAACTGCCTCAGCCCATCCCCGGTAAGCCGGAACCCATACTCGTTTTAATTGATCGCGCCAAATTAGAGTGGAATGACAACAGTTATTTTGCGATCGCCGACAGTGACGGCATGGTGCAACTAGGCTGGTTTGCCGAGCCGCCCACAGCACAAATCATTGGGCAAGTACTTCTGTTTATGCGCCCTAAAAAGATTTTTGACGAAAATAACCTCTATGAACCGTGGCAAATGGATGATTAAGATTTCCACGAATTCAAGACCTTAAACCAACAAATCAACAAGAAACCCATAGAATAGTACAAACAAACTCTGCCTGTCACGCGAAACGGTGTATTTCGTACCATTCTTTCTCCATCCAATTACGTTACATTAAGGATATTAAGCGTTATTTCTGAGGTGAAAAATGCCTAACTCAACGACGACCCACAACGAAGCGACTCCCGATCACGCCATCTGGGATAGTCTCAAGCAGGCGATCGCCCGCAGTTCCGGCTTCAAGCGCTGGTATGCCGATCACCGTGGTTCGATGGATCTTGAGCAGCTCACTGTCGATAAACAAGTTAGTACTTACCTGAAGGAAACCCTAGAGACCCTCGCTTACTAAGCCTTTTCTCGATTTCATTTTCGATAACCTCTCATATCCCAGCCACCAGCGCAGCATTATCGACGTTTCTTCGATCTGCGGGTGGCTGATTTTTTTCGTGTTTTTTTTGTTTGCCCTGTGGGTTTGGGCTGATTTCTTTTTGTTTTACCCAAAGATAATTTTTTTAGGGGCGATCGCAGCATTGCTATTTCTTCTGCCGTTAAATACCGCCATTCCCCAACCACTAAATTATCCAACGTTAATTGATGAGGCTTTTTGCCGATGGCCACTCGAATCAAACGTAAGGTGGGATAGCCCACCGCCGCAGTCATCCGACGCACTTGACGATTTTTGCCTTCTGTTAACGTGAGCTCCAGCCAAGCCGTCGGAATACTTTTACGCTCACGGATCGGTGGATTGCGAGGTTCAATATTCGGTTCCGGCGTTAAAAGACGGGCGATCGCCGGACGGGTTTTCTCACCTTTAACCATAACCCCTTGGCGCAGTTGCTCTAGAGCCGCAGCATCGGGAATATTTTCCACCTGAACCCAATAGGTACGCGGATGGGCAAACTTTGGTTCACAGAGATAATGCTTTAACTCATTATCATTCGTCAGCAATAATAGCCCCTCGCTATCCCGGTCTAAACGACCAACAGAATAGACATCCGGCACGACGATAAAATCCTTCAAAGATTGTCGATTCGCAGCTTGGGAGCTATCATCAGTGAACTGGCAAAGTACGTTGTAAGGTTTATGGAATAAGACGTATGAATGATTCATCTCAAGAAGTCATTACTTCTACCATGATGCCTGAAGTAGAGATTGACGACACAACTCCCGGTGAACTCGTCCTCGTTCAGCAGGGAAAAACCGCTGAGGATAACCCCAATCCCCTGATCTTTTTTATGATTTTTTTACCCTTTATTTTCCTTGGGGCGATCGCCATTGTCACAACGGTCAAACTACTCCAGTGGGGACAACAACAATACTCTGAAAATCAAACCAATGCCCCCGTCGCAGCAGCCTATAGCCAAATGAACAAACTCTAAATCGACCCACAGTAAACACTAACAATAACTTCACTTTTGAGCAAAAAAGGCAAAATATCTACGACAAATGGCGTAGATATCGGCAGATGGGAGAGACCCTCCTAAGCCATTTGGCCTAAATTCATACTTTTATGAATTTCATCTCAGACAATTTCTGAAAAAGATTGCATCATTAGATAATACAAGTAGTAAAAAACCTAATCATTACCATCAGAGAATCTTGGTCAAAATCATTCGCCGACGCTCTATTGGCACAGCGAAAACCTACGACATCGGCGTTAACAAAGATCATAATTTTTTGTTAGCAAACGGTTTGTTCGCCTCAAATTGTTTCAATAAGTCCCACTCAACAGCCTATGCCTACGTAACCTATCAAACAGCGTATCTCAAGGCGAACTATCCCGTTGAGTACATGACTGCCCTGCTCAGTGCGAGTAGCGGCAACAAGGATAAAGTCCGTAAATATCGCGAAAATGCCGAAAAGATGGGCATTGTCGTTTTACCGCCAGATATTAACCACTCGGATCTCGATTTTAAGCCCGTCGGCGATCGCATCCGTTTTGGGCTTTCTGCGGTACAAAACCTTGGAGAAAACGCCATCCATGCCATCCTAGAAGCACGGGCAACGGGAAAATTTGAGAACTTAGCAGACCTTTGTTCTCGCCTTGATTTGAGAGTCGTTAACCGTCGCGCCCTAGAAACCCTGGTCACCTGTGGTGCGATGGATGAGCTCCACGACAACCGCCATCAAATGCTGAAAGGCCTAGATTTAATGATCAATTGGGCGCAGCAAAAAGCGAAGGAAAAGGCGAGTGGTCAAACGAATCTGTTTGACATGATGGGCGCTAGTGCCGAGGACAGTGACAATACCACTTTTGACGAAGCGCCGACCTTTCCGAAGGTAGCCGACCTGACCCTCGAAGAAAAACTACGCCAAGAAAAGGAGTTACTAGGCTTCTACGTGTCTGAACATCCCCTCGAAAAACTACGCACCACGATCGCCCCGATTTTAGCGCCCATTAACCTCACGGCGATCGGCGACCATGTGAAGCAGAAAGTTAGTGTGGTGGCCATTTTAACGGATGTGAAAAAGATCTTCACCAAGGCAAAAAATGAACCAATGGCCTTTGTGCAATTTGAAGATATTACAGGCCAAGTGGAGGGCATTGTCTTCCCGCGCACTTACCCACAGGTGGAGCAATTATTAAATATTGATCGTCGGGTCATTGTGTGGGGTAAAGTTCAACAAAAGGAAGACCGCGTCCAGCTCATTGTTGATGATTTAGAACCCATCGAAGAGGTGCGGATGTTAATGATTCCGATGTCTGTGGCGGAGCTAAATCAGTCGGCAACCCAACAGCGTCTAAAGCAAATTCTCTCCCAGCAGGCTGGTGAGAAAAAGCAAGGCCGTGTACCCGTCATTGTGATTGCAGGTCATGGGGGCGATCGCACTTTTATCCGTCTTGGGCAAGAATATTGGGTAGAGGACGACCACCAAGCTTTCCTAGCCCTCAGACAAGGAGGCTTTAAGCAAACTTACCGAGAAAGCCTCATCCCACAGGTTCAAGCAAGCTAATTTCTTTCCAGTTTTTTAGTTTCACTTTTTTAATCTTTTAATTTTTCCAATCTCTACACCATGTCTTATACCTACGATTATCCAAAACCCTCTGTAACCGTTGACTGTGTTGTCTTCGGCCTTGATGCAGAACATGATTTGAAAATTATGTTGATCCAGCGGGGTGTTGAGCCCTATAAGGGGGAATGGGCGTTGCCCGGTGGTTTTGTTAAACCAACAGAATCCCTTGAGGAAGCGGCGTTGCGGGAACTCAAAGAGGAGACTGGCGTGGATAAAATCTTCCTAGAGCAGCTGTATACTTTCGGTGAACCCAAACGAGACCCCCGCGATCGCGTCATTACGGTGGCCTACTATGCTTTGATTAATTTGGCGGATCATCCGCTAAATGCCCAAACGGATGCTGATGATGTTGCTTGGTATTCCCTCGAAGAGCTACCAACGTTAGCGTTTGACCATGACAAAATTGTGGCGATCGCCCAACAGCGACTCCAGGGCAAGCTCCGCTACGAGCCCATCGGTTTTGAACTATTACCGAAAAAGTTTACCCTCACTCAACTGCAGAAACTTTACGAGCAGGTATTGGGCACACAACTCGACAAGCGTAATTTCCGCCGCAAAATTCTTAAAATGGATTTGTTGATTAAACTAGATGAAATGCAAACAGGTGTTGCCCACCGGGCGGCACGACTTTACTCCTTCGACGAACAGAAGTATCAAGCCTTAAAGGAAGCTGGATTTAATTTCGAACTGTAGGATTAGGATGTCATTGTTGGTATTCGCTCTCCGTATTTACCTTTATAGGGCGATCGCCTCTTACCCATGCGGCATCCCGAAACGCATCTACAGCCATCCCTGATTACCCGTATTTCCACCGCCGTTTTAATGAGTGGTCAGGTTCTATGGCGGATTATCTATGGCAAAATTAGCTTTCCCCTCGTTAGGGAACAAATGATCGCCGCAGGCCCCGGTGCCTTACCCCCCGTTTTAATCGTTGCATTTTTCGGGGGCATGATTTTTACCATTCAAACAGCCCGTGAACTGAGTTCCTTTGGTGCCGAAAGCATTGTCGGTGGTGCCTTTGCGATCGCCTTCTGCCGAGAATTAGCCCCGATTTTAACTGCGAGTATCGTTTCAGGACAGGTCGGCGCAGCCTTTGCCTCGGAGCTCGGAGCCATGAAAATTACAGAGCAAATCGATGCCCTACTCATGCTCCGTACCAATCCCATCGATTACCTCGTTGTCCCTAGAGTCGTCGCAAGCTGCCTGATGCTACCGATTTTGACCACCTTTGCCCTAGTGATTGGCATTTGTGGTGGCATGATTGCAGGGTATCAGTTTTACAATGTCGCCCCAATGCATTTTCTAGAATCTGTGCAGACATTTTTGGTTCCCAGCGATCTCCTAAATATCGGTGTTAAGGGCATTATTTTTGGGCTACTCGTCGGCATTATTGGCTGTAGCTGGGGGTTGACGACCGAAGGAGGCGCAAAACAAGTCGGCCAATCCGCCACCTCCGCAGTTGTCAGTACATGGATCAGTATTTTTATCAGTAATTTTCTTGTGTCCACACTCATTTTTCACGATTCGCCCATCCCCTAATCTTTTCTAAGAGGCGATCGCCAAACTCAGTTGAAGGGTGACACGGCGAAGGGGAGAGGGAGAGAAACGGAGAAGAGATGTAGGCGATTTACCAAACTTGAGACTCAAAACCTAGCATCACCCCGTCCCATTGTCTCCGCGTCCCCGCATCACTCCATCTCCCGCGTCCACTAAATGCGACAAATTAAATCCCCAGCTTTTTGAGAGAATTTCACATTTTCGCCATAGTCAACAGGACAATCAATTACAGTTGGCACATCTTGCTTAAAAGCTTCCTCTAATGTTGGGATCAACTCTTCCGCCGAGTTAATGCGATAGCCCTTTAAGCCCATACTTTCAGAGAATTTTACAAAGTCAGGATTTTTAAAATCAACAAACGCAGGCTGTCCAAATTGATTAATCTGTTTCCAGCCAATCAGACCATAGCCACTGTCATTAAAAATCAGCGTGACAAAATTTGTGCCGACCCGTAGTGCCGTTTCAAGCTCTTGGTTGTTCATCATAAAGCCACCGTCACCAGTAACCGCCACAATCCTCTTATTGGGATAGACAAGCTTTGCCGCTAACGCTCCGGGAATCGCAATCCCCATCGCCGCGAAACCATTAGAAATTAAACAGGTATTAGGACAATCACAGTGATAATGGCGTGCCATCCACATTTTGTGTGCGCCGACATCGGAAATGACCACGTCTTCCGGCGACATAACCTGCCGCAAATCGTAAATAATTTTTTGGGGTTTAACGGGAAAACCAGTGTCGTTAGCGTAGTGTTCATAGTCTTCACGAATCTCTGAGCGGACAGAGGCAAAACTCGGTAGAGGTCGGCCTTCACGGTCTGCACGCTTCATGATTTCGCTTAACGAATCGCCAATATCGCCTACCACTTCGGCGCGGGGAATATAGCTACTGTCAATTTCAGCAGAGGCTTCACCAATGTGAATAATGGGGGTAGAACCTTCTGGATTCCACTGTTTGGGGGAATATTCGATTAGATCATAGCCCACTGCAATCACAAGGTCGCTTTGCTCGAAGGCACAGGTAATGAAGTCCCGCTGCTGCAAACCAATCGTCCACAGGGACAAGGGATGGGTGTAGGGAATCGCGCCTTTGCCCATAAAGGTATTGACGACGGGAATATTTAATTTCGTCGCAAATTCGGTGAGTGCTTCAGCAGCTTTTGCGCGAATGGTACCGTTGCCTGCGAGGATTACTGGATTTTTTGCTTTGGCGATCGCCTGAGCGGCTTGATTAATACTTCGAGAAGATGCGTAAATTTTTTCACGACCGTCGGTGGTGAGGGGTGAACCATCGGTGTCCATAGCCGCAATATTTTCCGGGAGGTCAATGTGAACAGCCCCCGGTTTTTCCTGTTGGGCAATTTTAAAGGCGCGGCGCACAATTTCCGGCGTAGTGCTCGGTCGCACAATCTGTCGGTTCCATTTTGTCACTGGCGCAAACATGGCCACAAGATCAAGATATTGGTGGGATTCAATGTGCATGCGATCCGTACCGACCTGACCGGTGATCGCGATTAATGGCGCACCGTCAAGGTTGGCATCCGCCACCCCAGTCATTAGGTTCGTTGCTCCTGGCCCTAGGGTAGAAAGACAAACACCAGCTTTACCCGTCAGTCGCCCATAGACATCTGCCATAAACGCAGCACCCTGTTCGTGGCGCACTGTAATGAATTGAATTGATGAATCTTTTAACGCCTCAAGGATATGTAAATTCTCTTCCCCCGGTAAACCAAAGATGTATTCAACACCTTCGTTTTCTAAGCATTTCACCAATAATTCGGCAGTGTTCATGGGCGGTAAATTGAGCTGTGGTATTTAAAGTTTACGGGGATCAAATGCGCCGTTTTTTAAATTGTGTTGAAAACTTCGCACTTGAACCGTCTAATCCGTCACTGTTTGTAACTATTTGATCCACACAGTTTTGGCGTTTACAAAGGCGCGAATTCCGGGCAATCCTAGTTCTCGTCCGTATCCTGAGCGTTTAATTCCGCCAAAGGGCAAGCGGGGATTAGACTTCACGAGACTATTAATGAAGACAGCGCCCGCTCCGAGGTCACGAATAAATCTTTGCTGTTCGTCGGTATCTTGCGTCCAAGCACTACTTCCCAGCCCAAAGGGAATGTCATTGGCAAGGGCGATCGCCTCGTCGATATTTTTAACAGTAAAGATCATCGCCACTGGCGCAAAAAATTCTTCCTTCATCGTCGGCGCGTCGGTCGGAATATCAGTCAAAATTGTCGGCAGATAAAAATTTCCTGCACGGTCAAGACGTTTACCGCCCAACAAAATTGTTGCTCCTAGGTCACGGGCTTGATCGACCTGTTGCACAATGTCATTCAAAATACTCTCGGTCGCTAGGGGCCCAACATCCGTATCATCATCCATGGGGTCACCCACCTTAAGGCTGGCAAATTTGATGTGCAGCTTATCTAAAAATTGATCGGCGATCGCCTCGTGGAGAATAAAGCGCTTAGAGGCAATACAGGACTGACCATTATTTAAAGTGCGTGAAAGTGTGCCCACATCCACAGCTTCATCGAGGTCGGCTGATGGCATCACAATCAACGGATCACTCCCCCCCAATTCCAGCACAGTCGGTTTAATTTCCTTACCTGCCAGCGACGCTAAACTTGCCCCCGCAGGCTCACTGCCTGTCAAGGTCGCCGCCTTAACACGCTCATCTTGAATCACCTGCTCCACCTGCGACGCACCGATAAGTAGCGTTTGAAACACCCCTTCCGGAAAACCAGCCGCCTCTAGAATCGCCTCGATCGCCAACGCACATTGGGGCACATTAGAAGCATGCTTTAGCACACCAACATTGCCTGCCATTAAGGTGGGAGCCGCAAAACGAAAAACTTGCCAAAAGGGAAAATTCCAAGGCATCACCGCCAAAATAATCCCCAATGGCTGATAAGAAACATAACTTTTTGTTGCATCTGTTTCTGTATATTCATCAGCAAGAAAAGCCTCGCCATTGTCTGCATAATACCGGCAAACCAAGGCACATTTTTTTACTTCAGAAATGGCACTCTTTTTTGTTTTGCCCATTTCTGTGGTCATAATTGTGGCGAATTTTTCGGCATCTCGTTCAAGAATCATGGCCGCATTTTGTAGCCATTGCCGTCGCTGCTCAAAACGAGTGAGGCGGTAACTTTGAAACGCATTTTGTGCCCTTTCGAGCTTAGTATCAATTTCTTCTGATGTCAGTGCTTTAAACCGTTTTAAGGTTTCTCCCGTTGCCGGATTTACTGTGGCGATCGCCATAACAACCTCTCTACCCACTTGGGTTTTTTGACCAACTCACCCTTCCAGTGTAAGGGGGGATTTTAAGAAAAAAATACAGACTTAAAGATCACTTAAATATTCTTAGTTTTAAAGAATCCTTGCCATAAATTTCTTCTTAGAAAAAAGCTTGTTACTATCAAACTCAAGATATCAGCTACCAACAGTCTTTTACTAAGTAAAAATAACTATGACCACCCTGCAAGATTTTTTTAGCACCACCGACTTAGCCGCAACAGATTATTGTGTATTTGGGGTCGCCACTTGTTTTGTCCGTGAAGATGGTGAAGTCAAAGCCGTTGAAATTATGGAACCCATTCCCTCGGCAGCCCTCGAAGCGTTACTGAAAGGCATTCCGACCTCTTACACCATTGCCTGCGCCACAACCTTAGGTGAAGTTTTCCAAGAAAATAAAATTATGATTCCCCGAGTTCTGGGCGATCGCCTCCAGACTCCCGATGATCTGATCGAACGCACCGCAGCAGCCGCACGCACCTACAAACGTCGCCCCCAAGCCAAAGAGCATATTGCAGTGGGCGCAGCCTACGACAAATTCAATCACTCCACCGAGAAAAAGCGCGTCCTTAATCAAGACAATGTCGTCAATGCCGAGGACAACGTTAAACAGCACGCCCACACCCATAAAGTTCTATAGTTTCTTCTGTAAACTCAAGACAGACTAGACTTTCAAGACTGAACAATAAATATGTTGAAACTCTATGGTGGTGCACGTAGCCGTGCCTCGATTGTGCAATGGTATCTCGAAGAAATTGGGGCTGAATATGAGTTTGTCCAGCTCAATATGCAAAGTGGCGAACATAAATTATCCAGCTATCTCGCCATTAACCCCATGGGACAGGTTCCCGCCATTACAGACGGTGACGTTAAAGTGTGGGAATCGGGCGCAATTTTAATTTATCTCGCAGAAAAATTTGGCAAAATGCCCGACTCTCTTGCAGGAAAAGCGGAGATTTATCAATGGATATTATTTGCAAATTCGAGTTTATCTATGGGTTTAACCCCCAGTGACAACCGTAACGAAACGATGAAACGGTATCTCCAGCCAGTTAACGAGATTCTCGCCCAACAACCTTTTATGTTAGGTGAGGCCTTTAGTGTTGTGGATGTGGCGCTCGGTTCAATTCTGGCCTATATTCCGATGATGTTCCAAGATGTAGATTTGTCTGCGTATCCGCATATCCAAAGCTATTTACAACGATTAGGCGATCGCCCAGCTTTCCAAAAAGCCATTATGAAACGCAGCTAAATAACGTTACAAAGTATCACTAAAAAAATTATCAAAAAACAGAAAGCACCCTAAAATTAGGATGCTTTTTTTATTGGTATTTTAAAGATTCCCAAGGGAAATTTATTTGAAACCAACCGCTGCCTGCCAAACAAAAGCAAGAAGCAAGAAAAACAAGGGAATGAGAGGCAAAACATCGACGAGAGGATCGAAAATGGAGTATGCCTCAGGGAGTTTCGCAAATAATAATGCCGCTTCCATATATATCCTTAGAGAACGTTATATCTTAATATTTGCAGTCGATCCTAGCATGAGTTGGTTCACTCAGATGCCGTCGGCTCCAGCCAATCACCAAAATCCGCCACAAAGCGATCGCTCAAAATCGACTCCCGAATTTTGACTGTAAACTGAATCAATTCTGTAACGTTATGTAAAGAAAGCAGCATATAAGCAAGCATTTCTTTCGCCTTAATTAAATGGTGTAAATAAGCCCGCGTAAAATTTTGGCAAGTGTAGCAGGGGCAAGTTTCATCTAAGGGTTGAAAATCTTCTTTAAACTGGGCATTTTTTAAATTCCAGCGATCGCCCTGAACTAAAGCAGCACCGTGACGACCTAAACGCGTCGGAATGACACAATCAAATACATCAATACCTGAGGCGATCGCCTGCGCCATTTCCCGATACGTACCAACCCCCATCAAATACCGAATTTTTTCCTTCGGTAACAAAGGAGCCGTGTGCTGAACCACCTTTCTAATATTTTCCGGCGCTTCTCCCACACTGACCCCACCAATCGCGTAACCCGGCAAATCCAATGCCATCAATTCAGCCGCAGCCTGAGAACGTAAATCCAGAAAAATCCCCCCCTGCACAATGCCAAATAACGCCTGATCATCCCTTTGGTGCGCCGTAATACAGCGTTTCAACCAACGATAAGTCCGAGCCGTCGCCGCTTCCACCACCTCCCGTCCCGCATCCCCCGGCGGACATTCATCAAAAGCCATAATCACATCAGCCCCCAGATCATTTTGGATCTGAATCGAGCGCTCCGGTGTCATATCAATTAACCGCCCATCCTTCGGCGATCGGAACACAACACCCTCCTCCCGAATTTTACGCATTTCGCTCAAACTAAAAACCTGAAACCCACCCGAATCCGTCAGAATCGGCTGCTCCCAAGCCATAAACCGATGCAAACCACCAGCCTTTTTAACAATGTCCTCCCCCGGCTGGAGATGCAAATGATAGGTATTTGACAAAACCATGTGCGCCTGAGCCTGTTCCAAATGATCCGGCGTAATGCCCTTCACATTCGCTAAAGTACCCACAGGCATAAACCGGGGCGTTTCCACAATGCCGTGGGGCGTATGAAAAACACCAACTCGCGCCTTTGTATCCCGACACTCTTTCTGTAGCTCAAAATGAAAATGGCTCACCGATTACTATCCACAAAAACAACAAAACGAGGGTCTATGAACCCTCGCCTATTTTAAGACCCAAGATTACCGTCCTAAGACATAAGTCTAGAAATGGAAGTGCTCATCATCATCCATTTGCACATCCCACCGTGCCGATAAAACCTGAGTCACCATTTCTTCTAGCGTACCGTCAGGTACAACCTTCGACTCAAAAGGATGAGCCTGTTGGGGATTTTCAGCAGTATCTAACCGCAATACCCGATTATCTTGCACTAACTCAAAATAAGTTTTGCCATCATCGGAAACTTTCAGATGCAAATAGTCAAAGCTATGCAAATTCAAATACAAAGACTGATTGACCACCAATGTCGCCTGTTGCTCATCATCAAAGATTTCTACAATCCAGCCTTTACCTTCAGTTTTCTGCTCTCCATCTAAAAAATGGGAATACTTAACCCAAGCAAGATCTTGCAGTAGGCGTTTCATATCGCTCTTATTGACAATAATGCCTGTTGAGATAATGCAAGGAGCAGGTAGATGGCGGGAGTAGGACTGATGACTCATGGGTTTAAAAGGCAGATAAAAACAGGGAACAAAACACTTATATTGGGAAAATGACCACGAAATTCTAGATGATATCGCAACACCACCTTTCCTTCCAAGGCATTGTATTTTCAACTTCACGCAGAAGAAAGAAACTTGCAAGACGAGAACCGTCAATCACTAGTCAGTAATTTGGTTCAAATCGTATTCACGGAGACTGTCGCTTAACATTTGGCGACTCCTCGACATAATCTTAGCTTAAGATTTTCTAAATTTCTCTTGTAAACTGAAAAAATTGTTGTCGAGATTTCATCGAACCTATGGGACAAGCTGCTTCTGCTTTTTCTGGACTCTGGCGATCGCTGCTTGGAGCAATTATTTTTTACACCATTTTCCCAATTCCAGCAAGTTGGAATCCAAGCTTTCACCGTATTGCTCGGTGGTGTCCCCTTGTTGGTTTAATAATCGGAGGGCTCTTAAGTGTAGTATTTCTAAGCTTAAGTTCTCTAAGAACACCAAGTTTAGTGACGGGAGCAATTATTACCAGCCTCTGGGTATTCGTTACCGGAGGCCTACATTTAGACGGTGCAATGGACAGTGCCGATGGTCTAGCGGTTACAGACCCAGCCAAACGACTCGAAGTCATGACCGACAGCGTAACAGGTGCTTTTGGAGCTATGACGGCAATCATAATTTTACTGTTTAAGTTTGCGGCGATCGCCTCTTTAGACACGCAAAATTGGTGGTTTTTACTTATTGCTCCCATATGGGGCAGATGGTCTCAAGTCACGGCGATCGCCTTCTTTCCCTACCTCAAGCCCAACGGAAAAGGAGCATTTCACAAACAAGATTTCGAACAAAATACCGATTTTAATATTGCAAGTTTGCTCACCATAAGTACTTCTGTGAGTCTGCTTATGTTTTGGAGCAGTAACACTACTAATATTCTTGCAGCTACTTGTATTGCCGCACTAATAGCTATTTGCACAAGCTACTGGTTCACCTTCAAATTCGCAGGACATACAGGTGATACTTACGGCGCAATAGTCGAATGGACAGAAAGCTTAATACTGATCATTATCAGTATCCCTATTCTTCAATAGGCTGTAAACGAGTTACCTTTAGTGAAAATTCGCCACCACCAGTTTCACCAAAAGCTCTCACCCGAACAACATAACGACCTGTTTCAGTAATCCGCATAAACAATAGCGAATTCGTTGAGCCATCAGGACCGTCATCATTTTCCGCAACCGTTGTACCATCCCTAGCCAACAGTATCACTAAAGAATCAAAATCATCAGAAAGTAAATCAATAGCTACCTGATCTCCCTCAGTCAAATTCACAGCATAATCCCTCGCAAAACCACCTTCTCCTGTTGGAATATCAGCTTCCGTCAGGCGATCCTTTATTTCTTGTCCAGAAGCGATCAAAGCTGGCCGATATACTAAACCATTACCCGTTTCCGCATAACTATTGGCTGTTGCAAACCCTAAACCTATCAATCCAGCCATTACAGCACAACAATAACGGTTCATAATTATCCTAAAAAGACTGATATAAATATAGCGAAGGAGAGGAGAAAAACAAATAAACTCCCTA